>JAUPKM010000364.1 GCA_030837445.1 Actinomycetota bacterium | reverse complement strand
TGGAGAACCGGCGCATGTGGAAGGAAAGGTCGAAGTTCGGGTCTACGACGACGCGAGGGGTCTGGAAGTCCAGCGGACCCTCCACCACCTTGGACCGCAGCACCGGCGCCAGCCTGCTGGCTCGCTCGTAGCGGTCGCACAGCTTGTCCCAGTCCGGGTTCTGGTCGAGGACCATCACGCCCAGGATGGTGGAGCGCATGACCGGGTCGTCGGTGGCCATCCGCCAGGTCGCGAAGTCCCAGCCGCCCATCCGGCGGGCCTGGGTGACGGTCTCGTTACCTCGCAGCACCCGCGGTGGGGTCTTCGCGGCGGCGGCCTTCGTGGCGCTCGGAGCGGTCTTGGCGGGGGACTTCTTGGCCGGCGCCTTCTTGGCCGGTGCACTCTTGGCCGGTGCACTCTTGGCCGGAGCCTTCTTCGCCGCTGCCTTGCCGGCCGGTGCCTTCTTGGCCGGTGCCTTGCTCGCCGGGGCGTGCTCCGGGGTGTCCGCCACGTGAATCCTCCTCAGTGGGTGACCACCGTCGGTCACCGTTGAGGGGAATCCTGTCATCAACTGTCCGGGCGGTCAGCAACTTGGTCGGCCGAACCCGGAAAACCAGAGATTCCCGGACAGTGACCGCCCTGTGATATACGTCATATTCCTGATATTTACCTGAGCGTTGAGCGCGAGGCGGTGGCAGTGAACGGTCCCATGGACTCTCATTCGGGTCGGCGACGCGGCGGCCGGCACCGGGCATCGGTGGGAACCGTGCGACTCGTCGACGACGGCGCCGGCGTGTGGTCGCTGTCCCGGGGGCTCCGCCCCGTCGACCACGTGGGCCGGGTGGGGGCACTCGCGGTGGCCCTGGGAGTAGGCGGCGCGATCATTGGGCTGCCTGCGGTGGCCGCCGCCGACACCGGGTCGGGTGGCTCGACGGGTTCGGCCCGGTCAGCGGAGACTCAGTCAGCGGAGACCCAGTCAGCGGAGACTCAGTCAACGGAAACTCAGTCGGCAGAGACGGCGGGGCTGACGGAACCCGCTGCAGCGCAGTCTGATCCGCGTCCGACGCGCGGTCGCGCCGATCGCGCGCCCAGCACGGCCATCACAGCGGAGGGCGACACGCCTGCGCCCGGTGGGCGGGGAGGGCGCAGTTCCACCACGCTTCGCGACACCGGCGGTGCCGGGCACTCCACCGATTCGGATACCGCGAACGACTCCGGCGACACCGCCGTTGAGTCGGGGCCGCGGGGCCGCGGTGGTGTGCAACGGACCGGTGCGGCACCGGCCGGGCCGGAGGACACCACCTCGGGACAAGGTCCGGCGCGGGCCTCGCTCGGCGTCACCGGAGCGGTGGAGCAGAGCGCGGACAGCGGTCCGGGCCTTAACCCGGCCCCCGCCGCCGCGGTACTGGAAACCGCCCTCGCTGAGGCGGGCGGCGGAACACCGGTCATGACGACAGCCAGCGCCACTCCCGGACTCTCCGGGGCCGACGCCGGCCTGCCGGACTGGCTGGGCGGGGACGGCTCCGGTACCGGGCTGATCGCGCCGCTGGCGTGGGCCGCCGTGGCGGTCAGCCGGCGCGAGGTCACCGGTGGTCTCACGACGGCGCCGCCCGCGGCCGCGGCCAGCGTCGGGGAGCCGGTCGATCCGGCCGGGCTCGGCGCCACGGTGGAGGCCGACGTCGTCGCCTTCTCCGCGGCGGTCACTACCGTCGACCCGATTGCCGCGTTCGTCCGCATCTTCATCGGTGACGGCACCGCGGACAACCCGAACGCCGGCTTCCTCTACGGCAACGGGTACAGCTACACCGGCTACGAGGGTGCCTGCACCGAAGGTGCGTGCGACGGCGGCAACGCCGGCCTCATCGGCAACGGTGGCAACGGGTTCAACGGCGGCAACGGTGGGTCAGCCGGCTGGTTCGGCAACGGCGGAGCCGGCGGGCACGGGGTGCTGGGCATCAACGGCGGCGCGGGCGGCAATGGCGGCAACGGAGGCCTGTTCTTCGGCGACGGGGGCGTGGGCGGCGACGGTGCGTCGGTCACCGGTGAGACCGGCTTCGGCGGCAATGGCGGCGCGGGTGGTAGCGCCGGAATGTTGTTCGGCAACGGTGGCGACGGCGGTGCCGGCGGCACCGGGGTGAGTGCCGGCGGTGCCGGCGGGATCGGCGGCCGCGGCGGCCTGCTCGGCGGCAACGGCGGCAACGGTGGGGTCGGCGGCGCGGCCGCTGCCGAAGGGGTCAACGGAACGAACGGCGCCGGCGGCGCCGCTGGGTTGTTGTTCGGTAATGCCGGACTTGCTGGCGGGGTAGCGGTGCCGCTGCCGGCGTCCATCTGGGATGACATCTCCAACTTCTTCAACAGCATCGTCGATGTGACCAGCACTGTCATCCAAGAGGCCCTGCACCTCATCGAGCAGCCGCTGACGAATCTGATCAGGGATCTGTTCTCGTTCATCGGGCCCGAATGGGCGGACGTCTCTGACATTGTCGTCAACGCGGTCTTCACCATCTTCAACACGCTGGTGCTCAACAGCATCGGCCTGGGGACCCTTGCGCCGCTGGCGACCCTGGTGGAGAACCTCGCCGCCAACCCCCTTGTCCTGCAGTATGTTTCGTACTGGGTCTCCGAGGTCTCCGCCCTGGCCGGCTTGCCCGCCGACGTGCGCACCACGATCGGCAATGCGGTCGCCTACTTCGTCCAACTCGGGTTCGGCAACTCTACGGTCGGCACGGCGCTGATCCCGGTGTTCGGCGCCGTCACGCTGCCGACCAACCTCGTGGGACTCGCTGACTTTCTCTACAACCTGATCATCTCGGGGTTCAATTTCAAGGCGGCCCTGGTCAGCATGATCGGCGTCCCGGTTCGCAACGAACTCGGCACGTTCCTGGGCACCACCGCCGTCCAGGAGCAACTCGGTACCGCCGCGGCCGGCGCGTTGAACGTGCTCACCGGTCAGTTCAGCCCCGACTGGGCCGGCACACCGCCGGCGGATCCCGCGGTGGCCGGCTACCTCGGCCAGTTGGTCGCCGACGCTCTGGTCGGCGCGGCGAGCCCCGATGCGCCAGCGGTGCGCACGATTGTCACGAGTGCGGTCGCCACCCTGCTTGCCGACACCGGCGGCACTTTCGCCACCGTCGCCGACACCGCCATCGAGACATTCCTCAGCCAGCCAGGGGTCAGCAGCCTTGCAGCAACCATGGCCGTCAACGCCGTCCTCGGGTTCCTGGGAGCGACCCCGCTGCCGATCGAGGGCTCGCTCGCCGCTGCCGCCGGCGTCACCGCCAGCACCGCGGTCGCCCAACTGCTCGCCGACACCGCGCTCCCGGGGCAGGTGGGCACCTTCCTCCAGACCATGATCACGGGGCTGACCGGCAACCAGGGCGTCCAGACCGCTGTCCGCGGACACGTTCGGGACCTGGTCATTCACGAGTTGGGTGACAACCCACTCGGCCACGGCATCGCCGACGTCGTGGGAGATGTCGTCACCGAACTGCTGGCGGATTCGGCCTTTACGGGAGGGCTGGCGACCACGGTCGGTTCGCTGCTCGGTGACTTCCTCGACCAGCCCGGCATGGCGGCCGACCTCATCGCGGCTGCCGGCGCGATCGCTTCCGCCGAGTTCGGCGCCGACCCGGCAACCGACGTCCAGCAGGCGATCGACGCGCTGGTCGCTGAGTCCTCCTTCCAGGACGGGGTGGGGGCGACGGTCTCCGATCTCGTCGTCGGGTTGCTGTCGGACACCGGTGTGGTCGGGGCGGTGGCAACCGCGGTGACCGACCTGATCTCGGGTACGGCCGGACTCCAGGCGGTTCAGACGCTGGTCGGTGACGAGGTCGACAGGCTGGTGTCCCACGAACTTGGGGACGGTGCGTTCGGGCACGCGGTGGCCGGTGTGGCCCGCGACGTGGTGACCGGCCTGTTGGCGGACGACGGCTTCACCGGCGGGCTCGCCACCATCGTGGGCTCGGTGCTGAACGACTTCTTCGGTCAGCCCGGAATGCCGACCGCACTGGGTGGGGCCGCCGGCGGGATCGTCGTCGCACTGCTCGGCGGATCGGAACTCGTGGCCGCGTTGGAGGCCGCGCTGCCAGGCCTGCTGGCTGACTACGACTTCCGCAACGGAGTCGTTGCAACCGTCACCGATGTGGTGGATGCGCTGTTCACCGACACTGGCGTGATCGACGGACTCGGTAACGCTCTGTTCGCTCTGGTCACCGGCCTGGCCGCCGAGGAAGCCGTGCGCGAACGGGCCGGCGCCGAGGTGCGCGCCGACCTGGTGACCGCGCTGGCGGGGAACCCCGCAGCCGCCGGTATCGCCGAGGCAGTCGGAGCCACCGTGGCCGGACTGCTCGCAAACCAGTCCTTCATCGTTCCGTTGGCCTCAGCCCTCGGCGCCGTGCTTCCGGACTTCTTCGGCCAACCGGGTATGGCCGGCGCGCTTGCCGGTGCCGCCGGACTTCTCACCGCCGGCGTGCTCGACGGTGCCGATGTTGTTGCTGCGCTGGACGCCGTTGCGCAACAACTACTGGGCGAGACCGTGTTCACGGGCGGTGTCGGCGAAACCGTGACCGACGTTCTCGGTGGGCTGCTGTCCAACGGCGGCTTCACCTGGTCGCTGGGCACCACCCTCACTGGCCTGATCACCGCACTGGCCGCCGTTCCGCAGGTGCCGGGTGTCGCCGGCGAGGCGGCCGCGGCATTCGTGGAGACCGCACTGACCGGAAACCCCGCCGCTCCGTCGGTGGCCGCACTGCTGGGCGGTGCCGTCACCGAACTACTGGCCAACCAGGCGTTCAGCGGCGGGGTGGCCGCCGTGTCGGGCTGGGCGGTGAACAACCTGCTCAGTGCTCCCGGGATGTGGGAAGCGTTGTCGGGTCTCGCCGGCCAGCTCACGGTCGCCGCCCTGACCGGCGGTGACATCACCACCCTGCTGCCCGGCGCCCTGCAGAATCTGCTCGGCCAGGTTGCCGTCCAGAACGCCCTCGACGGCGTCGTGGCCGGCGCGGTGGGCCTGCTGCTGTCCGACGCCGGGCTGGTGGGTGCGGTGGGCACCACCCTGACCGGGCTGCTCTCCGGCGCGCTGACCGACCCGGCGCTCGAGGAACTCATCGGCCAGCAGGTTGCCGCGATCGTCAGCGGGGCCCTCGGGGACACCCCGGCCGCCACCGACATCGGCGTCGCCGTCGCTGGCGCGCTGATCGAACTGCTGGCCGCCCCGGCCTTCAGCGACGGACTGGCAGACCTGGTCGGCACCGTCCTGACCACGTTCCTCGACCAGCCCGGGATCGCCGGGGCTCTTGGCGACACCGCGGGCAACCTCGTTCTGGCGGTGCTCACCGGCGGTGACCTGTCGACCGCCCTGCAGAGTGCACTGGCCGCACTCGAAGCGGACCCGAACGTCATCGCGGCCGTGGGGGTGACCATCACCGCTGCGCTCGACGTCCTCAACGTCGACCTGCTCAGCAATCCTGCGGTCGCGGCGGTGCTGGCCGACACCATCACCACGTTGATCACCACCCTGACCGGCGACGGACCGGTGCGGACGCTGATCGCCGACCAGCTGGCCCAGGCGGTGGCCTCGGCGCTGGGTGGGGGCGGTGCCGCCGTCGAGATCGGTGCCGCGCTGGCCGCCGCCGTGGAGAACCTCCTGGCCAGCGCCGCACTCACCGACGGCATAGCCGCGGTGCTCGGTACGGCGATCGACACCTTCCTGATTCAGCCAGGCGTCGGCACCGTGATCACCGACGTCATCAACCAGGTCGCTGCCGCGGTGCTGTCCGGCACTGACCTCTCCACGGCGTTGCAGGAGGCGCTGGCGTCGCTGGAGACCGACCCGACCATCCTCGCGGCGCTGGGCGCCACCATCACCGCGACCCTGGACACCCTCAACACCGCGCTGCTGAGCGACCCCGCGGTGGTTGCCGTACTGGCCGACACCGTCGCGACCCTGATCACCCAGCTCACCGCCGATCCGGCGGTGCTGGCAGCGTTGGGCGAGCAGATCGCCGCTTTCGTCGCCTCGGCGCTCGGCGGCGGCGCGGAGACAACCGCTCCGCAACTGCAGGCAGCCGCCGCGGAAGTGATCAGCACCGTGGTGGCGTTCGCGCTGGGCGGGGGGACTGCCGCAGAGGCCATCGGCGCCGCGGTGGGCCAGGCCGTGGTCGGGCTGCTGGGCACCCCGGCGATCGGTGCCGGACTGGCCGATACCGTCGGCGTGGTCATCGCCACCTTCCTGGGCGAACCCGGAATCGGGACGGCTCTCACCGGTGCCCTCGACCAGCTCGCCGGTGCCGTGTTGGCCGGCACCCCGGTCGCCGAGGCGCTGCAGGGCGCGCTGGCCGCACTGCAGGCGGACCCGGTGTTCCAGCAGGCGCTGAGCACCACCATCGCCGCGGCGTTGGGCGCGATCGACGTCACCCTGCTGGCCGACCCCGTCTTCCAACAGGCGCTGGGACAGACCGTGGCGACCTTGATCACCGAGTTGGCCGCCGACTCCGCCGTGGTGGCCGCCCTCGGCGACCTGCTCGGCGCCCCGTTGGGACCCATCGTCGCGGGCCTGCTGGGCGATGCCGCCGCCGTGGACGGACTGGCCGACGTGCTCGGGACGGCGATCACCGACCTGCTGGCCTACCCCGGGATGGCCGGTGCGTTGACCGGATTCGCCGATGCGATCGCCAGCGCCGTGTTGGCCGGCACCCCGGTCGCCGAGGCCCTGCAGAGCGCGCTGACCACATTGCAGTCCGACCTGGCCTACCTCGGTGCGGTCGCCGCCGTGTTCCCCGGGGCGGTGGACGCTCTCGTCGGTGACGCGGCCATCCGGTCGGCGCTCGGCATCGCCGCAGCCGCGCTGGTGTCGGGGCTGCTGTCGGACGCCGGAGTGAACGTTCCGCTGCTCAACACCATCATCGGCGAGTTCACCCGGGGAACGTTGGTCTCGCTTCTGGGTGACGCATCGGTGGCTGATCTGATCAGCGCCATCGGTATCGACGTTCTCAGCGGTACCCCCCTCAGCGATGTCGTGGACATCGCGCTGGCGTCCATCGTCTGGGAGCCCGCACTGCAGATCGCGATCGGGACGGCGCTGGGACAGGGGATCGGTTCGCTGTTCGGGGACAACATCTTCGGTGACATGGTCGGTTGGGTCGCTGGCGTCATCGCGACCCTGCTGGTCGGAATCCTCGCCGGTATTGCCCGGTTCTTCATCCCGGCGCCCTCGGCTAGCCCGGCGCAGGCGGTCGCCGGTGCGTACCTCGTCGAGCAGGTGCCCGCGGCCGGCGAGTTGTTCGTGATGGCCGCGACCGTCGCCCAGAGCGCTACGGTGCCCGACACCGGTGCGGACGGCCCCCTCAAGCTCACCGAGATCGCTGCGCCGGGACCAGGTGGCCTCGCGCCGGCGTTCTTCGTCGACACCCGGATCCTGCTCGACCGGGCCGGCGCGCTTCTCGGTGCCAATGCCAATGCCAATGCCGATGCGCCGGTACTCGTTTCGTTCCGGTTCAGTCTCGCCCAGTTGCTGTCGGGCGGCGGGTCAGCCGGCCGAGACGCGGTCGATCACCGCGTCGAACGCATTGAGGATGAACTGGTCGGCCTCGGGGTCTGAGGACATCGGCTGGGAGGACTGTTTGACGATCGCCACCCCGCGGCGGCGGTCGACGTAGACCCACTGGCCGTGGATACCGATCGCGGTGATGGCCTCCCGCCCAGGGGTGTGCCGCACCCACCACTGGGCCCGGTAGCTCCAGTCCTGGGTCATCGTCCCGGTCGCCTCCGGGCCGCGGGCGAACGCGTCCCGGTCACCGCCGGCCTCCAGCGTGTCGATGATCGCCGGGTTGACGACCTGCATGTCACCGACCCGTCCGTCGTTCAGCAGCATCATGGCGAATCGCGCCAAATCCCTTGGGGCGGCGTTCAGTCCGCCGCCGGCGACGAGCGTTCCGCACCGATCCAGCAGAACGTAGGTCTCACCCTCGGTGCCCAGCTTCGACCACAGCACCTCCGCCATCTGGTCCTGGAAGGACTTGCCGGTGGCGCGGTTGGTGATCCAGTTGACGACATCGGTCTTGGGTGTTTGGTAGCGGAAGATCTCGCCGTGCTCGTGAGCCGGATCCTTGGCGAGGGTCTGCAGGAAGTCGTACAGATTGCCGACGTTCGAGCCCGCCGGCGCATCCATCCAGCCCAGCGCCCACACGTATCGGAAGATGTCTGAATCCGGATCGGCGTAGTCCTCGTTGAAGTCCATCGAGTTCACCATGTCGAGCACTTGGCCGATGCTGGCCGTCGCAAACGCCGACGCCGCCGCCAGTTCCGGCACCGTGTCCACCACCGGCGCGTTCTCATCGATCAGGCCGTCGGCGGCCGCCATCAGGGCGAACAGGCCGGCGAAGGATTTGGTGGCCGACATCATCTGGTGCGCCCGTGCGCCGTGCATATCGTTGTCGTAGTGCTCGTACACCAGATGATCGGCGGTCAGCACGAGAAGTGAGTCGGTGTAGGTTTCGCGCAGGAACTCCGGGAAGGCGGCGACGCTGCCATCGCCCCTGGGCACCGTGAGTTTGTTTATGCCGGAGTCGATTTCGAACTCGATCGGCCGAACCTCCCGGCTTCCGGTGACGGCGGCCGAGGGGAACAGGTTGCGCATGTGCAGATACGACCAGCGGTTATAAGGCGGCGTCATCAGGGCATTGGTGCGGTCGACCAACTTGCCGGACGGCGGGGGGAAGCCCTCCATCAGGTGGAGGTCCCGGGCGGTGTTGTACGGATCGTCGGTCACGCTGGGATCGTAGGGGCTCTCAGCGCTGTCCGGGGGATTCCGGTACGGCCGGCCGTGGGTCGACCCCCGTCGGACGGTTCTCGACCAAGTCGCGCAGGCGGGTGATCTCGGAGCGAAGCGTCTCGATGTGGGCGACGGTTGCGGCCTGCTGGGCGCTGTCGCCCTTGGTCACCTCGCTGATGATCCAGTGCGCAACGGTCGCGGTGACCACACCGATGAGGCTGATCCCGCCGATCATCAGCAGGACGGCGATGATTCGGCCGGTGGTGGTCACCGGGACGTAGTCGCCGTAGCCGACGGTGGTCAGCGTGGCCACCGCCCACCACACCGCATCGGAGTAGTTGGTGATGTGGCTTCCGGGGGCGTATCGCTCGGCCTTGAACTCCGCCAATGACGACGCGTAGAGCAGCAAACCTCCGCCGAAGACGGTGTAGGCGATCACTCGGCCGCGGACCATATCTCCGAACGCACGCTGGAGAATCCGGATCAACGCGACCAGTCGCAGGAAACGCAGGGGCTGAAGGAACGGCAGCGTGACCACCGCCAGATCCAGCGGATGGGTGAAGAACCAGCGCCACTTCCGCTCGGCGAGCCCCAGCCGGACGAGATAGTCGAAGAGGAACGGCACGTACAGCGCGGTCATCAGTCCGGACACCAGTCGGCCGGTGTCACCCCGGGGTTCCCCGAGCACGTCCACGGTGTACAGCGCCAGAAAGGCGACGGCGCATGCGGCCAGCGGCCACTCCGCCCGGCTCGCCCACCGTTGGGCTCTGTTCTCGTCCGCGGTCGTCGCGGTAGTCGTCATCGTGCTCACCCGGCCCTCCTCGGATCGCGGCAGATTACTCGAACCGGGCCGGCCAGGTCGTGGCCGGCCCCGATCGCATTCGGCAGCGCTGTGCTGGTGAATCGTGCAGGCTGACAGTCATGACTCGATCAGCGCGATACCGAAATGCCGCCGGCGGGTGTCTTGCCCTGATGCTCGCCGCAGGGATCTGTACGGTCCCCGCCCAGGCGAATCCCGGGCCGGGGATGGATGTCGAAGACGACAGCGGTTCCTGCACGGCAGGGTTCGCCGCTGCGGACGGCGACGGGAACTACTACCTGATCACCGCCGGGCACTGCGACTCCGGTGACGGCTCGGGATGGACCGATGCCGACCAGGATTCCATTGGCGAGATCGCGGTCAGCGAGTACGACGGCTCCGATCGTGATGCGGCGCTGATCCAACTCGATCCTGAGGTCGGCCCGCCGACCGGCACCATCGCCGGTCGCTATCGGGTCCGCGATGTGCTCGGAGCAGATCAGATTCAGATCGGAATGCCGCTCTGCAAGGTCGGCGCGGTATCCGGGGAGACCTGCGGGCAAGTCACCGACCTGGACGGCAACATGGTCGAGGCCAGCGTCTTCAGCCTCCATGGCGACAGCGGCAGCCCGGCGTTCGTCAAGAATTCGGACGGCACGGTCAGCGCCGTCGGCATCCTGTCCTCGTCACCGGATGGCGACGACTACACGACCTACTTCGCTCTTGTCGACCCGATTCTCGATCAGTGGGGCCTGCAGATCCTGTCCTGATTTTTGTCGGTGTGCGTGGCTACCCTCGGGCTGAATATTGTGGACGACGGGGGAGGGTCGCATGGTGGTTCGCTTGGTGACGGTAATGGCGATGGCGATGGCGCTGGTGCTGGCTATGTTCGGCGCGCCGGTGGCGGGTGCTGACAATGTCTGCGTCGGGGTGCTCAACCAGGGCGGGTGCAAACCGGCGCCGTGGAACGGCCAGCTGATGGAGACCTGGAACACCCCGGGCTACTACGGCGGCTGGACCAACGGCCCGGTTATGTGTGACCCGTTCACCCGGCAGTGCCGGGGCTGGGTCCAGCCGTGACGGTGCTCATCGCCTAAAGGTTCAGCGATGTCCTCGCCTCGCGCAGTGTGCGTGCCGAAGCCTGCAAGCCAAGCAATTCGTCCACCGCCAGCGGCACCTCGAGGACACGGCCGGCGCCGGCTCGCGACACGACCGTCGGCAGCGACAGCGCCACATCCGTGAGCTGGTAGGCGCCTTGCTGCACCGTCGAGATCGGCAGCACCCGGTGCTGGTCGCCCAGTACCGCCTCGATGATCCGGGCACTGGACAGCCCGATCGCCAGGTTGGTCGCTCCCTTCCCCTCGATGATCTCGTAGGCGGCGTTGACCACTCCG
>JAUPKM010000363.1 GCA_030837445.1 Actinomycetota bacterium | reverse complement strand
GGCGATCATGGTCGGCGTGGTGTGCCTGTTCGCCGGGATCATCCGACTCGGCTTCCTGGCCGACCTGCTGTCCCGGCCGGTACTGGTCGGTTACATGACCGGGCTGGCGGTGATCATGATCTGCAGTCAGTTGGGGAAGCTGACCGGCGCCCCGGTCGAGGGGGACGGCATCGTCGACCAGATCGCCTCGCTGGTGTCGGTCCGGCACCAGTTGCACGTGCCGACGCTGCTGTTCTCACTGGCCGTGCTGGCCACCCTGCTGGCCTTCGCCAGGCTGATCCCGAGGGCGCCCGGACCGCTGATCGCGGTCCTGTTGGCCACGGCGGCCGTCGCGGTTTTCGGACTCGATCGCTACGGCATCGAGGTGATCGGCGAGGTTCCCGCCGGCCTGCCGCAGATCGGCATCTCCCACCTGTCGCTGCCGGCCGAGCACATCACCAACCTGATGGCAGTCGCCGTCGGAATCGCCGTCGTCGCCTTCGCCGACACCGTCCTCACCGCGCGCACCTTCGCGGCCAGGGACGGCAGCCGGATCGATGCCAACGCCGAACTTCGGGCGATGGGGATCTACAACGTCGGCTCGGCGTTCACCCATGGCTTCCCGGTCAGTTCCAGCGCCAGCCGAACCGCGCTGGGCTATCTGGTCGGCGCCCGAACCCAGGTGTACTCCCTGGTCGCGATGGTGGTCGTGGTGGTCATCATGCTGACCGCGCACAGCGTGCTGGCGAACTTTCCCACCGCCGCCCTCGGGGCGCTGGTGGTCTACGCCGGGCTTCGGCTCATCGAGGTGTCGGAGTTCGCCCGGCTCGGCCGGTTCCGGGCCAGCGAGTTGATCCTCGCGCAGGCCGCCGTCGCCGGGGTGCTCCTGCTCGGGATCCTGCCCGGGGTGATCGCGGCGGTCGGCATCTCGATCCTCGACCTGTTGCGCCGGGTGGCCCGACCGCACGACGGGGTGCTCGGGTTCGTCCCCGGACTCGCCGGTATGCACGACGTCGATGACTATCCCGACGCGCGCCTGGAACCCGGACTGCTCGTCTACCGGTATGACGCTCCGCTGTTCTTCGCCAACGCCGAGAACTTCGTCCGGCGGGCCCTACGGTCGGTGCGTGACAACCCGGAACCGGTCGAGTGGTTCATCCTCAACGCCGAGGCCAATGTAGAGGTCGACCTCAGCGCCCTCGACGCGGTCCGGCGGTTGCGCGAGATCCTGGTCGATCGCGGCATCGTGTTCGGGATGGCGCGGGTGAAGCAGGATCTGCGCGACGCCCTCGAAGCCGCCGGGCTGATCGACGAGATCGGCGAGGCCAATATCTACCCGACGCTGCCCACGGCGGTTGCGGCCTACCGCAACCGGACCGCGGCGTAGCCGGCCGCCCCGGCTGCCAGCACCGCCGCCCCGGTCAACACCGACGGCACCGGCAGGAATGCCGCAAGCAGCAGGCATCCGGCCAGACCGGCGGCGGGAACCGCCCGGTGGCCCAGGGTCCAGGCTGCGGCGTTGGTCACCGCGTAGTACACCAGCACCGCGAACGACGAGAATCCGATGGCCGCCCGGACGTCGGCCAGGCCGGCCAGGATCGCGACCACCACCCCCACCGCGACTTCAGCGCGGTGCGGCACGCCGAAGCGCGGATGCACGACGGCCAGCGCCGCCGGCAGATACCGGTCGCGGGCCATGGCCAGCACCGTCCTGGACACGCCGAGGATCAACGCGAGCAGCGATCCCAAGGCGGCGAGCGCCGCGCCCACCCGCAGGATCGGTTCGAAACCCGATGCGCCACCGGCACGTACCGCGTCGGCCAGTGGCGCCGCCGATGCGGCGAGCCGCTGCGGGCCCAGCGCGGACAGCAGCGCGACAGCCACCGCCACGTACACCGCGAGGGTGATGCCCAGCGATATCAGTACGGCGCGCGGGATGGTGCGGGCCGGGTCGCGGACCTCCTCGGCGAGGGTCGCGATGCGGGCGTAACCGGCGAATGCGAAGAAGAGCAGGCCGGCCGCCTGGAGGACACCGGCCGGAGTCGCGCCGGTCAGGGCGAACGGCGCGGGTTCGGACCGCCCAGAGGTCGCGACCACGGTCACGGCGGCGGCCAGCACCGCCAGCGTCAGCGCCACGATCACCCGCGTCGCCCACGCCGACTTCTGAATCCCGCGGTAGTTCACTGCGGTCAGCGCCACCACCGCGGCGACCGCAACCGCGTGCGCACCCGCCGGCCACAGATACAGCCCCACGGTGAGCGCCATCGCAGCGCAGGAAGCGGTCTTGCCGACCACGAAGCACCAGCCGGCGAGGTAGCCCCAGAACGGCCCGAGCCGCTCCCGGCCGTACACGTAGGCACCGCCTGATTGCGGGTAACGCACGGCCAGCCGCGCCGAAGACAGGGCGTTGCAGCAGGCCACCGCGGCCGCGACGGCCAGTCCGGCCAGCAGACCCGACCCGGCCGCTGCCGCGGCGGGGGCGAAGACCACGAACACCCCGGCGCCGATCATCGACGCCAGGCCTACCAGGACGGCGTCGCCGGTTCCGAGTCGGCGCGGAAGGGGTGCGCTCAGCGGCGGGCGCGTACCGCGTTGAAGCCCAGCCAGCCCGCGTAGCCGACGAGTCCGGCCACCGCGAACTTGCGGGTCTTGGGCACGGCGAGACCCACCCCGAGGGCGGTTTCGATACCGCCGTTGACGTAGGTGTACCGGCGGGTGTGGTTG
>JAUPKM010000362.1 GCA_030837445.1 Actinomycetota bacterium | reverse complement strand
GAACTGGTGTGCGGCTGGGCGATGTAGCCCTCGGCCTCCAAAACGGCCCTATCGTTGCGGATCGTGGCACTGGACACCCCGAGGGTGTGACGCTCCACGAGGGCCTTGGACCCGATCGGCTCCTTGGTCGAGACGAAGTCGGCCACGATGGCCTGCAACACCTCGAAACGACGGTCTTCGGCGCTTGCCATCCGGTTCACCTCCTGACGCACTAGTTTACGTCGCGCCAGCAGCGGGAATGGCAGCCGAGCCGGCAGAGTGCCAACCGGGCGCGCCGCCGGCAGCCGGTGCCGGGGGCTAGCCTTCAGTTGTGATTTTCAAGGGCGTCCGCGACGGGAAGCCCTACCCGGACCACGGCCTGACCTATCGGGACTGGTCGCGGATTCCGCCACGCCAGATCCGGCTCGACGAGTTGGTGACGACCACCACGGTCATGGCCCTGGACCGGCTGCTGAGTGAGGACTCCACCTTCTATGGCGACCTGTTCCCGCACGCCGTGAAATGGCGCGGGGTGGTCTACCTCGAGGACGGGCTGCACCGTGCGGTCCGAACGGCTCTTCGTGGCCGCACGGTGCTGCACGCCCGGGTCTTCGATATGGACGCCGGCGGTCCGGGGACGATTCCCGTGCCCCCGGGCCCGGGCTCAGTCCAGCGCTAGCATCGGCGGAAGGTGCCCGCGTCCGTAGCCCGGGAGCCACGGCGAGCTGAACAGCGAGCCCGAGGGAGTGCGCGGCGTCGGCTTGGCGTGCAGCGAGTTGTGACCCTGCTTGCCACACACTCTTGTGGTGCCACTGTCGAGGCAACTGATCTCGTTGGAGTTCGCGGCGGCGCTGGGCGCAAGCGCGACAGCTGACGCGAGAAGCGGGGCGACCAACGCTGCCGCAACCGCCAGGGGGGCAATGGTTTTCCGGTGTTTTCTCATGCCTCCACGGTAGGTTGACGGGAAGCACAAATCACGAAGTTCATATCGTGTACAAATACTTGGGCTGAAAGCCGGCGAAAAACTACGGCCTACCGCTTCGGGTTTCGGCACCGGCGCGGGTTCCAGGCAGCAGGACGGTGAAAACCGTTCGACCCGGGCGCGATTCGGCTGTGACCTTGCCACCGTGCGCCTCGACGACCGAGGCGACAATCGCCAAGCCGAGGCCACTGCTGCCCATCTCCCGCGACCGGGCCTTGTCGGCGCGCACGAAACGGCCGAACAGGTTGGGCATGATCGCCTCGGGGATGCCGGGCCCGTCGTCGGCAACCTCCAGCGCCACCACCGGCCGGCCACCTGCCATCCGGTCCGCCAGCGATGTCGTGACGGTGGTGCCCGGCGGGGTATGTATCCGGACGTTGGCCAGGAGATTGACGACCACCTGCTGCAAGCGGGCCCGGTCCCCATGCACCCAGATCGGCTGCTCGGGCAGGTCGGCCTCGAACTCGTGTTCCGGCGCGGCGACGATCGCATCGTTGACCACGTCCGCGACCAGTTCGCACATGTCGAAGTCCTCGATCTGAAGATCCTGGCCCTCGTCGAGCCTGGAAAGCAGCAGCAGGTCGGACACCAGTGCCGACATCCGCCGCGACTCCGCTTCAATGCGATCGAGGGCGTACTCCGTCATCGGCGGGAGCATTTGACTCTCCTGCCGGGTGAGTTCGGCGTATCCGAGGATTGAGGCCAGCGGCGTGCGCAACTCGTGGCTCGCGTCAGTAATGAACTGCCGCATCCGCCGATCCGACCGGGCCCGCTGAGTCAGGGCCGCGTCCACGTTGTCGAGCATGTGATTCAGCGTCAACCCGACGATGCCCACCTCGTTCCGCGGGTCCGTATCACGGTCACTGACCCGCGCAGAGATCCGGTAATCGTCCGCTTCCAGCGGCAGCGTGGCCACCTGCCCGGCGATCGCGGCGACCCGCCGCAAGGGACGCAGCGAGTTGCGAACCAGAACCACCGTCGCCAACGCCGCCAGGACCAGGGTCATGCCCGCCACGATCGCGACCATCCAGGCGTATCGAGACACCGTGCTCTGGGCGACCTTGAGCGATACCGCCGACACCAGACGTTCACCACCGCCAAGGTCCCTGCTGCCGACCTGATGGGACCCCATGTGCCCGAGTTGGACACTGCGCGGGGTGCCGGTCTCCCAGTCCAGGCCCTCGAGCGCGGCCACCACATCGGGCGGGGCAGAGGCCGGTTCACCGTCGGTGAACATCGCCGCGAAGACCGCCTTGCCGTTGCGCGTCAGCGCAATAACGGTGCCGGGCGCCTGCCCGGTCATGCCACCGATCTCCATCGCGGCGACCTCGCGCGCCTCCTTTCGAGACAGCGCGAGACGTGCTTTCGCGTACGAATAGTTGAACGCGGCCAGTGAGTTTGTGACCTGACTGTTGGTCAGACTGATCATCTCGTTGCGCAGGCCGACCTCGGCCACCGCGCCGATCGCCACCACAGCTGCACTGACGATGATGCACACACCCAGCACCAATTGCCGACGCACCGACCGCGGGCGCCACCATCGGCGCTTGCTTACTGGCACGGTCGCAACATGTACCCCACGCCACGGACGGTGTGGATCATCGGCTCGCGATCGGTGTCAACCTTTCGGCGCAGATACGAGATGTAGAGGTCCACGACACTTGAGCGGCCACCGAAGCCGTAGTTCCACACCCGATCGAGGATTTCCGCACGGGGTATGGCGCGCTTGGGATTTCGCATCAGGTATCGCAGCAGCTCGAACTCGGTGACAGTCAGCGCGATCGGCTCGCCACCCCGGGTCACTTCCCGGCTGGCCCCGTCCAGGGTCAGGTCACCGACCCGCAACACCTCGTCGTCGGGCGACGACATCGCATGCGAACGGCGCAGCAGCCCACGTAACCGGGCGACGAGCTCCTCCAGACTGAACGGCTTGGTCAAGTAGTCGTCGGCCCCTGCGGTCAGACCCGTGACGCGGTCCATCACCGAGTCGCGGGCCGTGAGCATGAGCGTCGGGGTATAGCCTTCCAACTCCCGGATCCTCTTGAGGACCTCGAGACCGTCGATGTCGGGCAGCATCAGGTCGAGCACCAGCAGGTCGGGGCCGAACTCCTCGAATTTCGTGATGGCCTCGCGCCCGTCGCGGGCCACCTCGATATGCCAGCCCTCGTAGTGCAGGGCCATCTTCAGGAGGTTCGTCAGTGCAGGCTCGTCGTCGACGAGAAGCACCCGGATGGGAGACCCGTCGGCACGTGTGATCGGCGGGAGTTGACCGAGCACGGGATTGCGCTGGCGCGGAGATCGTGGCGTCACCGTCATAGTCATAATCCAAGTCTGTCGACGCAGCCTGTCCAAGTCATATGGAACATATGAACTTCATATAGATCTTGCCTGAGCCTTTCGTGGTCTCTCTCGGACTTCCGGTATGGATTCGGTATGTGTTCGCCCACGGCGATTGGCGGCGCCGGAGCGCCTACCTAGCATGGGGAACACAGCGACTCCGGGACGTGCCAGTGGGCAGCCCGAGCCGAATCACAGGGAGGGAGAGCGCTCATGCGAGGTAAGCAAGAGTCCGCCGGCATCCGCAACGATGTCTCGCCGGAGCTCGGTGGGCGCGATCGCGATGGGCTGGCCAGTCGTTGGCTGAGAATGGATTTCGATACGCCAGCGTCTGCGTCGGCGATGCTGGTGCTGTTGGCCCGGCTGGGATCCTTCTAGTTCGACTGGTCCGACTCGTTCGTCCGGCGCGATCACAGCAACGCGGAACCGAACTGTCCTAGTTCAAAAGTGGCCCTGCCAAAACGTTCAAAAGTAGCCCTGCCCAAACGCCGTTCAAGAGTGTCCCTACCAACCGCCGGCTGGCGCGGCCCAGCGAATCTCTGCATTCCCCAGGTGTGTCCGTTGACCCGCACCACCCATCGCTATGTATTCGATATGCGTTCACTGTCATGGAATGACTGAGCCAAAGTGCTTGCCTACCATCGGTTTTCAACGGCCCCAACGAGTGCGGCCGGAGCCCTTCCCCAAGTAGACCAAGGAGTCCGCTCGTGTCACAGACGTCGGAACAAGTCCGCGACCACATCGACGCGCAGCCAGTACCGGACGACCGCGATCTTCACGGCGAGAGCCGGTGGTGGCCGATAGTGCGCTTCGACGTGCCGGCCTCGCTGGTGGTCTTCCTGGTGGCGCTGCCGCTGTCATTGGGAATCGCAGTAGCCTCCGATGCCCCCGCACTCGCCGGCCTGATCGCCGCCATCGTCGGCGGCATCCTGGCCGGTGCACTCGGCGGCTCCCCGCTGCAGGTCAGCGGTCCGGCCGCCGGCCTGACGGTGATCGTCGCGGGCCTGATAGCGGAGTTCGGCTGGAAGGTGACGTGCGCGATCACCGTCTGCGCCGGTCTGCTCCAGATCGCCTTCGGCCTCAGCAAGGTCGGCCGCGCCGCCCTGGCCATCTCCCCGATGGTGGTGCACGCGATGCTGGCGGGTATCGGGATCACCATCGCGCTCCAGCAGATCCATGTGCTGCTCGGCGGCGAGTCACACAGTTCTGCCCTCCACAACCTGGTTCACCTTCCCAGCCATCTCGCCAAGGTGAATCCCGCCAGCACGGCATTGGGCGTGCTGGTCATCGCAATCCTGCTGAGCTGGCGGTGGGCACCTACCTCGCTGCGCGTGATCCCCGGGCCGCTCGTCGCGATCGTCGTGGCCACCCTGGTCTCACTGACCGTCGCCACCAATGTCCCGCGCATCGAACTGAATGGCTCGCTGCTGGACGCGCTGCAACTTCCCGCGCTTCCGGACGGCACCTGGGGCGCATTCGCCGCCGGCGTTCTGACCGTGGCGCTCATCGCCAGCGTCGAAAGCCTGCTGACCGCGGTGGCCGTGGACCGCATGCAGACCCGCACGCGCAGCAATCTTGATCGTGAGCTGGTCGGACAGGGAGCGGCGAACATGGTGTCCGGTGCGATCGGGGGGCTTCCGATCACCGGGGTGATCGTTCGCAGTTCGGCCAATGTCGCCGCCGGCGCCCGAACCCGCGCATCAAGCATCCTGCACGGCGTCTGGGTGCTGGTCTTCGCGCTGCCGTTCGCCGGACTGATCGAGAAGATTCCCACCGCAGCGCTGGCAGGACTGCTGGTCGTGATCGGTGTGCAACTGGTCAAGATCACCCACATAGCGACCGCCAGGCGCAACGGTGACATCGCGGTCTACCTGGTGACCGCCGCCGGTGTGGTCTTCCTGAACCTGCTGGAAGGGGTGCTGCTCGGCCTGTTGCTGTCCATTCTGATGACCGTCTGGCGGGTGGCGCACCCGAAGATTCAGGCCGAGGAGTCCTCCGTCGGACACTGGCGAATCGCCATCTCCGGTCCCTGCACCTTTCTGTCCCTGCCCCGGCTGCATGAGACGCTGAACTCGGTGCCGGCCGGCGCGGACGCGACCCTGGTGATGTCCGGCGACTACGTGGACCACGCCGCACGGGACTACGTCGAGGCCTGGCAACGCCAGCACGCGGCCACCGGCGGCCAGGTTCGAATCGCCGACGCCCGACTGCAGGGCAGCATCGCCGTCCCGGTCCGACCCAACAGCCGTCGCGCGAACGCAGGTGCCTCGGTGCAGTTCTGCGGTCGGTGCGGGCACACAGCCAGCAGCCCATGCACGAAGTGCGCATCATGATTCATATGTCTTCCCTATGAGCTGTGTGACAGTGCCGGCAGGGCGTCATAGGCTCAGGTCATAGCAGAACAGAAGGACGAAATCATCACCGCTGGTGAGGATTCCGGAAGTTCACCACAGAACAGGAAAGGACACCGAACCATGATCACCAAGGTCTTTGGCCCGATCGTCCTGGCCGGCGCTGCCGCAGCATTCGTAGCGTTCGCGCCGACCGCCGGGGCGACTGCGTCTTCAGAATGTCAGGCCTACGGCCTGACCCCGACCTGCACCAACACCGGACACTCCGAGATTCTCACCACGCCCGGGGTCAACGCCATCGGCACCGGCTACTGGCCTTTCGACGGCGCCCCCAACGCGCCTGTCTGGGTCCTGGAATAGCGACAGAAACTCCCCCAACCAAGGCCGCGAGGGCATTCGCCCTCGCGGCCTTGTCGTGTGTGCCGGCCCAAGGCAGCGGACCGCGAGTACTGATACGCGAATTTCGAATCGTCTTTCTATGTCTTCCCTATGAGCTTCGTGACCCGGCCCGGAAGCACTCATACAGTGAAGTCATAACAGAACAGCCAACGAAATCGTCACCGCCGGTACGGCTTCCAGCTAAACCCCAACCCGAGGAAAGGAACTCCATCTCATGATCACCAAGGTCTTCGCCCCGATCTTCCTGGCCGGCGCCGCCGCGGCCGCCGTGGCGTTAGCCCCCGTCGCGAGCGCGACCAACGAGGCCCAGTGCAGCGACTCCGGCCTGTCCTCGGTCTGCACCAAGACCGGCCACGCCGCGATCGTCGCGACCCCCGGCACCACCGCCGGTGGCGCGGGCTACTGGCCCTTCGGCGGCGGTCCCGTCCCCCCGGTTTGGGCCATGGACTAACCGGGACTAACCGGGACTAACCGGGACTAACCGGGACTCCCCCAACCCTGTCAGACCGAGAGGCCGCGAGGGCGAAAGCCCTCGCGGCCTCGTCGTTCTCGGCCCAAGCCAGCGCGTAGTGCTCACATATACGCGAATTTCAGATCCTGTTTCTATGTCTTCGCTATGAGCCTCGTGACTCCCCCCGGATGCACCCATACAGTGGAGTCACAACAGCAAGACGAACGAAATCACCACCGCTGGTACAGATTCCAGTAGCACCGACACCACAGGAAAGGAACTCCATCTCATGATCGCCAAGGTCTTCGCCCCGATCTTCCTGGCCGGCGCCGCCGCGGCCGCCGTGGCGCTCGCCCCCGTCGCGAGCGCGACCAACGAGGCCCAGTGCAGTGACTCCGGCCTGTCCTCGGTCTGCACCAAGAACGGCCACGCCAAGATCGTCGCGACCCCCGGCACCACCGCCGGTGGCGCGGGCTACTGGCCCTTCGGCAGCGGCCCAACCCCACCGGTCCTCGCCATGGACTAACGGGGACTAACTGGGACTAACTGACAGGACTCCCCCAACCCTGTCAGACCGGGAGGCCGCGAGGGCGCAAGCCCTCGCGGCCGTTCCTATTTCCCCTCAAACAAGGCACTACAGACCCTTCTGTGGGTGGGTATTTCCGGGGGGGCGGGGTGGTCG
>JAUPKM010000361.1 GCA_030837445.1 Actinomycetota bacterium | reverse complement strand
CGGCTACGGCAGATCCTGGCCCGCCCTGACATCACCTTCCAACGGACCCGGACCCGGACCTGGACCTGGACCTGGACCTGGAAGGAGTCCACCGACCCGGACTACGAGTCCAAACTGGACCGCAGCGAACAGGTCACCACCGAGTTCCTGCCACGATGTTTCGCGTTCGACCAGTTCGGGCCCCTGTCGATCCGCCCCTGCCACGGGACCTGCTGGGCCGCCCGCAACCATCCCGACCGGTTACGGGCCACCGACAAACGTCCTCACGGAATCCGCTACTTCCACGGCTGCTACGACCTGGCCAACGACAAGCTGTGGGGCGTGCTACGCCGCCGCCAAGGCGGCGATCACACCCTCGCCGCCCTCAAGACGATCCGAGCCGCCCGCCCGGACGGCGCACCCCTCTACGTAATCCTGGACAACCTGTCCGCGAACAAAACCCCCACCATCAGGGCCTGGGCGGCCCGCCACAAGATCGAACTGTGCCTGACCCCGACCAGCGCCTCGTGGGCCGATCCGATCGAGGCGCAGTTCGGGCCGCTACGAATGTTCACCATGGCGAACTCCGACTACCCCCACCACGTCGTCCTGACCCGCGACAGGCAGGCCTACCGGCGATGGCGCAACGCCAACGCCCGGCACCCGAACGTGATCGCCGCCCAACGAAGAGAACACGCCCGCCTCCGTAGCGAACGCCACCAACGCTGGGGCCGCCCACATGCTCAAACGGCCTGACCAACCCGGTGAACATTGGTGGTCACCGCACAAGCGGGACACCTGGGTCGCCCGGATCGCCGACCTGTACGTAGCGCACAAGGCGATGTCCGCCGCCGAACCCGGCAGCAGTGAACACGCCAGCGCGGTCACCGCATTCGAGGATGCCCTGACCGTCATCGACACCGTCCGCCAACAGCAGGCCACCGGCCCCGCCCTGCACCCGGCCGCCGCCAAGGTGCTGGCCACCCTGGACCGCGAGTGGGACGGCCTGGCCCGCCACCGCGACTTCCCCGACGCAGCACTGGATAACAACGTCAGCGAAAGGATGCTCCGCGGCCCGGTCGTCGGGAGGAAGAACTGCTACGGCAGCCACGCCGAATGGTCCGCCCACCTGGCAGCCCGGGTCTGGACCCTCACCGCAACCGCTGAACGCCACGGCCTCGAGCCCCTCGCCTACCTGACCAACTGCCTGACCACGTGCGCCGACGCAGCCGGGGCGCCCCCCGAAAGCAAGGACCTAGACCGCTTCCTGCCCTGGCTACCCGGACCCACCGACAGCCAGGACCACGACCCACCCAACGGCTCGGGTACCCGAGCACGCTCTCGACGGGATCACCGAACTCTTACAAATAGGTGGCGGCTTGCTACTGTGAGCTGTCTACCATGTCAACATGGACCTTGCACCGGGCGTCCAGCAGGTGGGGAAGGCCATCCTGGCCGCAACCGTCGGAAGAAATCATGAGTTCACCAGTTTGAAGGAACTCCTCGAGGCAGTGGCCCGAAATGAGATCGACACGACATGCGGAACCTTACCCCGCCTGCCGAGGTACCGAAGTGCTGAGTTCGCCGAACATGCCCATACCCTCGGTTCAGCGGCATTGCGCGCAGCGGGCCTCAGCGACAGACCATCCGTACTTGACCAGATGTCGCGTGTGGAGCGGAATCTGGCACTAACCGAGTTCACAACGCACATTCACTTCGTGGAGCACTACCGACTCTGGCAGTTTGCTCCAGAACCGCTGTCCGCCTATTCGGAGATCATCTGCACTATCGAGGAGCCCGAAGCCCGGGCACACGCATACCTCACCGCCTCGTCAATCATTCGAGAAACCGGCGATCTCGGCGACGCGCTGGCCATGTTGCGCCGGGTTGAACCGTTGCTTGCCACCCTGCCAGACACACTTGTCGCCATGTTCCACGCAGCCGCCGGAAACACCTACCGCGAGTTCGCCGCCTTCGATCAATCAAATGACCACTACCGAACGGCGGCAGGCATTGCGGCCAAGGCTCTGTGCAAGACCAGTGCTCCGGACCCCTTCCTTCTGGCATTGCTACGCGACGTGACGGTCCAGCGGGTCCGCTTGCACAGTTACTCCGGAAATCCGACGCATCGGCCCGACCCCGATGACATGCCAGCAGCCGTTCTGGATCAGCTCGCTGCCACAGAGGGCGAGAGGGCTGAGCCCTTGGAAACAGAGAACGTCGAGACCTCGGAGGCGACCGCGTCTGCTCTGACAGACCAGGGCATTCCGGTGCCAGCGTCGCCTGTCGTGCTGGCGGAGTTACTCACTATGGCCCAGACTGCTGCCCGGCAGAACCTGCCGCAGCTTGCCTTCGGCCTTCTCGTCAGCCTCGCCGAGGCCACGCCCCCGCACGACTATTGGACGTTGGCCATGCTGCACAGTGAGGCAGCCAGCCTCGCTCGACTCGGCGGCGGACGACCCGACCTCATCCTCTGGCACACGTACCTGGCCATCTGCGCTGATCTACTCACCGGCAGTCGCCGGGAATTGGGTGGGCGACTCACGCTCCACGCCCAGCGTCTCTCCGAATGCGGGCAGTACCTCGCCGCTCGCAACCTCGCCCAGTGGGGGCTTGCCAGCAACCGGCTGCCGCTCTTCGCCGCCGACGTCGATGCGAACGCCGCCTACGTGCTGTTTCGCGACGGATCGCTCGGCATAGCTGGCCGCAAGTTCGATGACAGTCTTGCGATATCTTCCTCTGACTTCGTGCGGGCGCAACGTGACATCGTGACCGTCCTGCTCGGCGGCCCCAACGTCGAGATCAGCCCGCCCAGAAACCAGTCGCGGGACAGTGATCGGAAACTGTCTGCCCGCACGGTCCACAACATCGCCACGTGGCGGGCTGCGGCCCAACTGTTTCTCTGCGCGCCGACAGAACTCGCAGACTGGACAGCGCTGCTGCTCTACTCGACCGGCCCGCTGCCGAGACCGGCCCCGGCACTACAGTCCTTGCTCGACTCGATGCTCGCATGGCTGCCCGAGCTGCCGCCCGAGCTACCAGGGCCGGCTCAAGCCGACCGGGCGAAGGGAATCCTCTATGGATGCCTCGCCAGAGACGGCGTGCTCGGCCATCTCGAACGGTACTGGGGCATTCCGGACTGGGCCACGACCGCCTGGGTACTCTCCTCCCCCACCCCGCCAGCCCTGCGTAGCAGCATCGCCTTGGACATAGCGGCAGGCGTGAATCGTGGCTACCACCGCGAGACAATCGTCGAACCCGGGCCTGGCCTGCAGCCAGTCCCCCGGCAACTTCGTCGCGACCTCGTCGCGAACGTCGACCGACTGATAGCGCTCAGCCACGCCGCGTCCAGCGACGACGCTGATCTGGGCTCCCCGAATGATCTTCGGGCACTCCGCAGGTGGGCCATCGAAACACTGGCCACGCATGGCCGCCAGCTGACGTTCGCGGTACGGGATATGCCCCTGCGGCCGCACGACGAGGACACCGAGCGGCGCACGCAAGCGTTCAACGATGCCGCCAGCCGACTTCCGTTCCCGCTGCAGATGGCGATGCTCATATTTCAGGGCGAACGAGAACAGGCCTCCGTTCACGGTATCGGGGATGTGCGGGACTTCCTAGAGCAGCAGTTGGCGCGGTTACCTGCGCAGGCAGCGGACGTCCTGCGCCAAGTCTACGCGTTGCGACCGCACGCGCCCGATATCATCGTCAGTAATGAGGCTCGGCTGAGGGCCGAAGCGGCAACGTGGTTCACCCATGACCGCCAGGGTGTGATCGACGTCGTGCAGGGCACCGCAGCCGTGCACACCGTGGTGATCCGCCCGGCAGCTCACGTTGAGGCCCGGGTTGAGGACATCACCATCTCGCGAGTACAGGCGGAATCCGTCACGGCGCGGTATTGGCAGGCGGCCGGTGACGCGGCAGACGCACACCTCGCGCAGTTCGTGGCTGCCCTACGTATCGCGGCGGCCGACACCACGGAGGTCGCGATCCGGCTTCGGGCTCCGTGGGAGGCTATGCCCGTAGAGAACATCCCTGACCGGGCCGGCCACTCGCTTTCCACCGATCACGTGGTAGTTCGGCGGCACAGTCGCCGGCCCAACTTCCGTTCGGCAACTGCGCCACTTGGCCATCGGGTCGAGGTATTCGGCGATCCTATGGGTGGCACCGGAAGGCTAGAACTCCCAGGCGCGGCTGCCGAGGCAACCGCCGTCGCCGCCACGCTCGGAGGCCGTGTGTACCTGCGCGATTCGTGCACCTGGGAACGACTACGGGCCTGCGCTCGCACTGCGGACCTCCTATGGATCTCAACGCATTGTGAGCCCGTGCGGCAACTGGGAGATCTGCCGGCCCTGCGGCTACGCGACCGGTGGATCTTGCCTTCGGAACTCGCAGCGCTGGAGGTCAACCCCGAACTTGTAGTCTTCCTGTCCATCTGTGGTGACCGTCAGTGCGAGGTACTCAGCAACACGACTGAACCTCCGTTGGCGGCCTCGTTCATCGATGCCGGCGCCTCACTCACGATCTCTCCGCTCCGCCCGATCGACGACCTGGTCTGGGGACCCCTCATCGTCGATGCGGTTCGCGATGTGGTGGCAGGCGAACGCACCTACGTCGCTCTCGTTCGAGCATTGAATGCCCGGACACCCCATACGGAACGGCCCGTTCCCTGGACCATGCACGCCTGAGGATGCGGAGGCAACACGTGCCAACCAACGAAAATCTGCGCTTCGAGATCGAAAACAGTTCCCTTGCCCCAATGGACCTGGACGGTTTCCTTCCGGGTCCGGTGACCCAGCACCGCCAGGAGAACGGGCATCGCGGCCTGGCGACCGATATCCTCGTCGGCGGAGTGATCAACGGTGCTGCCGCCGGCGGGGTCTCAGTCGTGTTGGTCGGGTTATGGAAGGCGTTGCGTCGGCACCGGGAACGCCGACTGCAGGAAGTCCGATCGGTCCCGGTCACGGTGTCGGTTGACGACGGGAAAAGCCGGGTGGACGTTGCCGTCGAGCTGCGCGGCGACGCTGTAGAGGCAATCCAGGCCGTCGAAGTTGAAATGAGGCGGGCTGATCAAGGTATGCCCCAACTGGTTCGAGTCCGCTTCCCCGGGTGACGTCGGGGAACATGGTGCATGGCGACTTCGAGCAGTCCTCCGGGCAATGAGGCACCAACCTGTGCAAGGTCGGCAAGCCCAGCACCGAGGTCAAACAGCCTCTGCAGGACCATGTCGCCAAATTGGGGTCTTTCCCGGGAACGGTGTAACTGGCTGAACGGTGTGATGTCTCAGGACATCGTGGGTGTTCTGGTGGGTTGTGTCCCTTGGCGCATGGACTCGAACACGATGCTGGCGGATGTGTGTTGGTCCCATCGCGAACTTCCCGGACAACCCTGAGCGCGGTGCGGCCAAGGGCCGTCCAGGACACTCGCATAGCGAGCACGATCTGCGAACGGTTCGCGGGCAGTCTCCAACGTGAGCTGCCGGACCGGATCCTGATCGTCGATACCACACGCCCCAGACGGATGCCGTGCGAGGACAAGACCCCACTTTTTCAATACCCCGTCGGCTGCACCGGTCCCCAAGCCAAACCGCGCTCCTTCGCACGTTCCCACCGGTACCAGCAGACCCAACAGCCGCCGTGATCAGACGCGATCGGCTCGGCGGCCTGATCCACGAATACGCGTAGATCGCATAGCCGTTGCAGGGTCTCGGACACCCACGAGGACAAACCAGGCATGACACACCTCGAGCAGACACACGTTCTGTCCACGGCCCTTCCTCGCCGAGTCAAGGAGTCCACGAACGAGGTACTAGTGAGGCTTCGCCTCGGACCGCCGAGGTGGATGGCCGGGTTCGTGGGTGACGTGGCCTTGGGTTGGGTGGAGGGTGGTGCACGACGGCCGGGGTGGCCGTGGGAGGTGCGCCATGGTGAGCCGGCCGGTCACTGTCAACGATGTGCTCGATGGTCACGTGGGGTTGGATCTGGAATGTCTCGACCGGGTCTACCTGAACGGGTATGTGCCGAACCTGCAGGTGGGTGGTCAGGTGGTGTCGTTCCTGACTGCGCATCTGGGGTTCGCGATCCCTTCACCGGCGATCTTCGACCAGATCGGGGGCCGGTTCCGGCGGGCGGTCGCCAAGTTCGCGAAGGACAACGACATCCCGGTGGTGAAGTTCTCCAGGGGTGAGCGGAAGGTCGAGGTGATGGGCCGGTCCCTGGACAAGGCCGCGGCGACGGGACGGTCGCAGGTCGCGGCGATCGGGGTGGCCTAGGAGTACGCCAACGTGTTCGCCGCGAGCAGCCGTGAAGGACGCGACGGTGGAGCGCCGTGGTTCTCCTTCGCCAAGGCCGACCGGCGGGTGAGTTGCTACTACTTCTACGTCTGGGACGAGGACTTCGGTCCGGCGTTCGTGAAGGTGTGCTGCTACTTCCCGTACCCGATGAAGATCTGCCTGTTGACTGAACTTCCCGAGAGATCCTTGCAGTTCAGCGGACGGATCGGTGTGTGGGTGGGTACGGTCCCGACCCATGATCGATTCAGAGGAGCCTTCTCGAAACCTGTTGGCGATGGTGGTTCCCCGGTGGGGGGCGCTGAAGCCTGGCGGGGATCCGTTCGCCCCGTATCGGCTGCTTGACGACGCGGGTGGGGTGGTCGAATCGGTCGCGTCGTTCTTCGCGGAGTTACAGGCGTGTGGTCGATCTGCGAGTACGCAACGGTCGTACGGTTTGGCGTTGCTGCGTTGGTTCCGGTTTCTGGCGGTGGTGGAGGTGGCGTGGGACCAGGCAACCCGGGTGGAGGCGCGTGACTTCTGCCGGTGGATCCAGATCGCGGACAAGCCGGTCCATCCGCATTGGCGGCGTCCAGAGGAGGCGCCGTCGTCTCGGCGGCAAGGCTGGCCGAACTCGGTGACGGGCAAGGTGGGGCCGGGGGTCGGGTATGCCCCGGCTACGGTCGCGCAGACCGAGACGGTGGTGCGCGGCTTCTATGAGTTCCCTCTGCTGGCTGGTTCGGGGCCGATGGTGAACCCGTTCCCGCTGGCCAGAGGCCGTGGTCGAGGGAACGCTCACCGCAATCCGATGGAGCCGTTCCGCAATGAGGGCAGTGGGTTGTATCGCCCCCGTTTGGTCGCGCGGGCGCCGCGTCAGATTCCCGACGGCGGGTTCGAGGAGTTGTTCGCCCGGTTGGGATCGCATCGGGATCGGGCTCTGGTCGCGTTTTGGGTTTCGACCGGGGCGCGGGCGGCGGAGCTGCTGGGCGCGACCTGCGCGGACGTCGACCCCGGCCAACAGTTGATCACGGTGGTGCGGAAGGGATCGCGGGCGTTGCAGCAGTTGCCGGCCTCGTGCGACGCGTTCGTGTGGCTGCGGCTGTATCAGGCACAGTTGCAGGGCCTGGCACCACAGGCGGGTGATCATCCGCTGTGGTGGACGCTGCGTCGTCCGCTGCGTCGCCTGACGTACCATGCCGCCCACCGGATGTTCACCCGGGCGGGTGCGCAGTTGGGGGCGAACTGGACGCTGCATGACCTGCGGCACACGGCGGCCTATCGGATGGCCCGTGATCCAGGGATGCCGATCTGCGATGTCCGATGGGTCCTTGGCCATGCCCAGCTGAGCACCACACAATTGTACACGTCGCCGCTGCCAGAAGACGTGATCGCCAGCGTGCTGGCTCATCACGAGCGCCGGGCCCAGCAGCCGCCGCAGGCTCCGGTGTCGGCGCGTTACCGGCCCGAGTCGTTGAACGTGCTGTTCGGGACCGACCGGTGACAGCGGTCCACGCCGATCAACGTCCAGGTGTGGCCAGCGCGTCGCAGGGCAGCGAACCTGGCCCGACGGGACCGCAGATCGAGGCGCTGAGGCTGCGGTTCCCGCCCCGCCGTCCCGCGTCGACCTGGGTGGTGACCAGGCTGTCCCGCCACGGTGTGGACCAGCGGCTGCTCGCGGCGCCGTTCGTCGCGGACACCACGTCCGGGGAGGACAACCGCCGCCGAGGGATACGGATCGTGCTGGACTGGCTGGCAACCTGTCCCGGTGACACCTGGCAGCAGCGGTGGATGGCCAGCGGTGCCCAGGACGACGGCGGGATCGACTGGAGGCGTTTCCCGCTGGCCTGGCGCCAGGCCACCACGTCATGGGACTGCCGATTCGACCCGAAGCTACTCGGACCGGGACTGCTGTCACTGATCTGCGCCGATGTGATCCGTCCGGATCTGGCCTGGCTGCTGACCACACCTACTCCGAAACGGCTGGCCACCGAGATGGCCCGCACCCGCGACCCGGCCGGCCTGGGCGAGGTGACCGCGCACGCCGCGGCCAACCCTGTCGGAGAGACCACCACCCAGGTGGCGCTGCACCGGATCGCCGTCATCCTGGCCGTCAAGGGCGGTGCGGTCGCTGACATCGTCACCGGCGACTGCCTGGAGGTCCTACGGATCGCCGCCCAGGTCTGCCACGCCGACCGTCACCACAGCCCCTACTTCTACCAACTCCTGCACGCCCGGGGTGTCCTGGGCCAAGGCAGCGCGGCAACCGTGCGGGCGTTGGGCGGGCCACGCCAGCTCAGCGTCGAGCAGCTCATCGACCGGTGCCAGATCGTCTGCCGGCCGATGCCTGACCTTCTCGTGGACTACCTGCGCGAACGCCAGGCCAGCCTCGACCACGTCACCATGGTTCGGTTGGCCGACGCCCTTGGCCGGTTGTTCTGGCGGGACCTGGAGATCCATCATCCCGGGATCGACGGGCTGCGGCTGGCACCAGCGGTCGCCGCGGGCTGGAAGCAACGGATCGCCACCAAGATCACCCGCCGGACCCACCCGGACGGCACTATCAGTGAGGTCCGCTCTGCCCGGCACAGTGCTCTCAACGCTCTGATGGCGGTCCGGGCGTTCTACCTCGACCTCGCCCAGTGGGCCACCGACGACCCGGCCCGATGGGGCCCCTGGGCAGTGCCTTGCCCGATCAAGTCCGGTGAGCTGCCCCACCGCAAGGAGGCCACCCGCCGCAAGTCCCGCCTGGACGCCCGGACCCGCGAACGCCTACCGGTCCTGCCCGCTCTGGTCGCCGCGGTAGCCCTGCAGCGCACCGCAACCGCTGACCGCCTCACGATGGCCTCGGCCACCGGCCCCGGGCAGGTGTTCACCGCCACCGGGCAGACCCTGCGTCGCTCGGTCACCACCCGCAGCCCTGGCGCCACCGTCTGGGCCGAGGACCCGAACGGTGGCCGGCGACGCAACCTCACCCTCGAGGAGCACCGCGCGTTCTGGGCGTTCGCCGCCGTGGAAGTGCTGCGGCACAGCGGGATCCGGATCGAGGAACTGACGGAGCTGACGCACTCCAGCCTGGTCCAATACCGGCTGCCGGCCAGCGGTGAGCTGGTACCCCTGTTGCACATCGCCCCGTCCAAGACCGATATGGAGAGGCTCCTGGTGATCTCACCGGAGCTGGCGGACGTGCTCAGCGCTGTCGTCACCCGGGTCCGTGAGCACACCGGAGCGATCCCGCTGGTCAGCGCCTACGACTACCACGAGCGGGTGTTCAACCCGCCGATGGCGATCCTGTTCCAACGACGGGTAGGCACCGAGAACCGGCCCGTCACCGCCCCCGGCATCCGCAAACTGCTCGACACCGCGTTGAGTCTGACCGGCCTGACCGGCAGCGACGGTCAACCGCTACGGTTCCTGCCCCACGACTTTCGAAGGCTTTTCATCACCGACGCCGTCATGAATGGGATGCCACCACACATCACTCAGCTCTTGGTCGGCCACCAGGACATCAATACCACCATGGGATACAAGGCCGTCTATCCCGAAGAGGCCATCAACGGTCATCGCGCTTTCATCGCCCGCCGCCGGGAGCTCCGCCCGTCAGAAGAATACCGCACCCCCACCGAACGGGAGTGGGAGGATTTCCTCGGCCACTTCCAGCGCCGCCGGGCCGCACTGGGCGACTGTGGCCGCGCTTATGGAACCAACTGCATTCACGAGCACGGTTGCCTTCGCTGTTCCCTTCTTCGGCCCGATCCTGCGCAACGGCCTCGCCTGGTCCAGATCCGCGACAACCTGAACGACCGCATCGCCGAGGCCCAACAACAACACTGGCTGGGCGAGGTCGAAGGCCTGCAGGTCAGCCTCGCCGCCGCGACCGCCAAGCTCACCCAACTCGACGAGTTGGCCACCCGTCGTGACGTCACGGTGCAACTGGGCATGCCGACCTTCACCGAAGCGGCCGGTAACACCGTCACCTCCCCGCCCATCTGCAAGGAAGGGCAAGCCAGATGACCACACCCACCTTGCACGCAGCCCTGCGGGCCTGCGCACACGGTCTCTACCCTGCCGAGGCCAGCGTCGACCTCCTCATCAACCACGGAACGTTCCTTCTCCGCAGGGACTTCCGCGATCGCTTCATCCACTTGGGCACCAGCATCACCGACGGCACCACCGCCATGGCCGAGATCGACTGGATAACCGCGATCACCGCATTGGATATCCACGACCTGCCCTGCTCCGGAGGCGAACAACGAATACTGCGACTCGCAGCAAGCCTGGCCGCTGGAATCCCAGTCGATCTCCGTGAAGCCCTCACCGGACTGGACGACCGAAACACCGAACTAACAGTCACCGCCGTCCTGCATGCCACCGGAAGGCGACCTCAGCTACCCAAGACTCCATGATCACCATTCAGTTCAGAGAATGGATCAACGGGCACGAGTGGGCCAAACGGCAGGCG
>JAUPKM010000360.1 GCA_030837445.1 Actinomycetota bacterium | reverse complement strand
TCACGTTGCAGCAGCCGAAGGTCGACCTGCTCTCCGCCGTGATCCGCCGCGAGCCGATCCCGTTCGGTGGAACGGTCACGCCGACCCCCACGCCGACGCCGACCCCCACGCCGACGCCGACCCCCACGCCGACGCCGACACCGACGCCCACGCCGACACCGACGCCCACGCCGACACCGACCCTCACACCGACGCCCACACCCACCCCGACCAGCGGGGGCCTCTCGGTGGCGTTCGTCAAGGACTCCAGCTGGCCCACGGGCTATTGCATGAGCACAACGGTGACCAACAAGAGGACCACGACCGTGAACAGTTGGACACTGAAGTACTCCCTGCCGACCAGCACAACAATCACGTCGTCCTGGAACGGCACCGTCACCCGTGTTGGAACTGCCGTGAAGGTGGTTCCGCCCGGCTGGGCGGCGCAGCTCAAGCCGGGGCAGTCGGTGTCCGCCTATGGCTTCTGCACCAGTGGCACGGGCCTTCCCTCGGCCGCTTCAGTGAGCTGACGGGTTGATCGTCGCCCCGGCAACTCGCTGAACCAGGGGGGCACCGGTCATCGGTCGGCGGCCGGCCGAATCAGGCCACGACGTCGTCCAGCAGCAACCGCGTCGTAACTCCGGGTGACGCCGAGTTTGCGGTATAGCCGCTGCAGTCGGGTCTTGAGCGTGTTCACCGAAACCCCGAGGTGGGCGGCCAGTTGGCCGTAGGTCATACGGGCGGGCAACAGCGACAGGAGTTCCAGTTCGCCGGCGCTCAGCTGGACTGGACCGACTGCAGGCAGACCCTGGGAAGTGGTCGATTCGGCTTCCGCAGTCCTGCTGGGTGGAGCATTGGACCAGGGGACGCGCCCCATTGCTGGGGGCCACTCGTCGTCAAGTTCGGCCAACCCCGGGAACTCCAACAAGGGTGTCGTCAGGCCATTGTCTGTGGCAACAACTGTCGCCTCGGACAAGTGCGCGCTCGCCAGCCGTTTGTTCAGGGTGCGATTGGCGAGCGCCAGCAGCAACTGTTTGGTCACGACTCCGCGCACCGTCTGCGGGCGCAACCCGGACAGCGCCCGAACTGTCTGGGCGGGTTTGCGCGCCACCGTGAGCCGCGCCGCCAGTAGGGTGCGGCCATCGCTCTGCGGCCATCGGGCCAGCACGCTTTCAGCGCCGACCGCATCTCCGGCCCTGATGCGGCAATTGATCTCGAATTCGTCGAGCAGTCGGCCCATGTCGCTGGCTGGCGTCTCAGAGAGGAGTTCCGAACGGGCGAAGGCCACCGTTGCCATCGCTGCGGCCAAGTCTCCTGAGTGGTAGCAGGAACGTGCCCGGATTAGCCGAGCCATCGTCGCCTCGCCCAGGTTCCCTCGGTTGAGGGCGGCGGCTTCGACCTCACTGGCTCGTGCCGCGGCATCCGAGAGGGCTCCACGCTCGATAGCCAGGGCGGCCTCGGCGTTGGCGAAGGTGAATTGGCCTAGGGTCAACGGGTCCGCCTTGATGTACCGCAGCCAGCGCTGGCCCCCTCGCAGCGAGGCGGACGCGTGCACAATGCGCCCGACACCAACCTCGCAAAGTGCCCGCACACCAGCCAGCGACACCTCCCGAAGGTTCCCGCTGGGAAATCGAAGGGGGTCGATCTCGTCGAGCACGCGTCTGGCAGACACGAGCCGACCGGACCAGATCAACCCGCGGGCCAGGAGGGTCGGGGCGAGGACGTGGGAGTCTTGGCCACTGCTGTTCCCGAAAAGCTCGCAGGCGCGCCCTGCCTGATGGACTACCTCTGCGGGGTTCCCGGAGTGCGCCGCCAAGTACGCCGCCAGGAAGCACCTTTCACCTTCCAACTCGTCGGCCTCGGCCACCTCCCCCGCGCCATTCTTGGCCGCTGCAAGTAGGTCGGTCAGCCGGGCCAGCGAATCTCGGGCGCCAGCTGTATCACCCGAGAGCAGGCGTCCCCAGGCCAGTCTCAACTCCCGATGTGCAAATTCGTCCCAAGCGTCGGCTGGAAGCCGCTCATACCAGTCCAACGCCTTGTCGGCCGCGCCGCCGACCAGTAGGTCTCGTTCGTGTTCCTGGAGGTAGGCGCCCGCCTCGGCGGCCAGACCCGCGCTGGCGTAGTGGTGCAGGGCAGATTCCACATCGTCGTATGCCCGGTACCATGACGCCGCCCGCCGATGTGCTCCGCGAGTGTGATCACTGTTCAGTCCGCGTGCTTGCAGGGCGAGGGTGAGCAGCGGATGTCGGTGCCAGACCGGACTCGGTAAACGGTTCACTTTGACCCGCTCCAGCAGACCTTCGTCTCGCTCGAGGTCGAGCAGGATCTCCGCGGAGTCCTCGGCGTCGAGCACGATGTTGCACAGGTCGGGCTGCAGGTCAGCAAGCAGGGTTGTGGCTCTGAGAAACCGTGAGGACCGGGCGTCCACACTGCTCAGCCACGGCCCGACGATTGCGGCGGCGCCTCGGCTGGCGAGCCACGCTCTGGTGGATCCGCGCTCGCCGCGGCGGAGTTGACTGGCGGCGGTGGCCAGGGCCGTCGCCCAGCCCCCGCACAACTCGACCACGTCGCGCACTTCCTCCGGATCGGCAACGCCAGCAAGGTCGAGTAAAAGCATGGTGGCCTCGTCCTGCGTGAACGCCAAGTCGCCACGGTCGAGCACTACTGACCGCGGGTGCAACGCCGCCAGGTGAGTCAGGTTGGTCTCAGCTAGCAGCGCCAACCGAGAATCGGCGGGTATCGAGCTGACCAAGGCCGGTAGTCGAGTTGCGGCCACTCGGGCACTGGTGATCCCTGTCAGCACCAGCCAGCCACCTGCGTCCATGCGGACAGCGTCCTGCAGTTCATCCCACTCGTCGGATGCCGCCGACGTTTGCGGGCAGACGAACCACTTGGCTGCCTCGTCGGCTCCCGCCAAGGCCTGCGACATGGCGACTTTCGCGCCGTAGCCGCGGGGGGCCATGACAAGCGTGCCGGATCCTCGCTCGGTGGCCTGAATTGCGGCACTGAGGCGAGGCCGGGGCAGATGCCATGCGGCGACAGCCGGAGAGGATGCCTGCACAACGCCATGATATGCGCGAGTGTCGCCCGATCAGGGTGACAAAGCCGCCGACTAGCAGTTGCCTTGCCTAGGGTCGATCCGACCAGTCGACTGAGCAGTGAATGGACGAGGCCGCCACCATGGATCAAGCTATCGATGCCTTCTTGCAGCACCAAGCCGAAGACTTCTTCCTGCATCCGCGGCGCACGCGCGCTGAGCGGCGTCGCAGAGGCGTGGAGCGGCGGGTTGACGTGCCCCTGGAAGCGCACGGCGCGGTGCCGGCGCCGTCCTCCCGGCCTGACCCGCTGAGCCTGCTGCGGGGGCAGGATGAGGGCCGGGAGTCGGCCCTCCTGCCACTGCGTTACGAACGAATGGCCGCCAGCCCGTTCGCCTTCCTCCGCGGGTCGGCTGCCGTCATGGCCAGTGACCTGTCGACCACCGCTCAGACAGGGATATCGGTGCAGCTGTGTGGTGACGCGCATCTGTCCAACTTCGGCATGTTCGCCGCCCCCGACAGGTCCCTGGTCTTCGACCTCAATGACTTCGATGAAACGCTGCCGGGCCCGTTCGAGTGGGACGTAAAACGACTGGCCGCGAGTGTCGCCGTGGCTGCGGATTCCCTTGAACTGAGTGAGAAGAAGGGTCGCCGGGCCGCGCGGTCGTCGGTGGCCGCCTACCGGGAGACAATGGCGCGACTGTCGGAACTCCCGACGATGGACGTGTGGTACGCGAGGCTGGATGTCGACAGTCTCATCGACCGAGCCCGGAAAACAGCCCTGGCCAAGGCGACCAAGGAAGCGAGCAGGAAGTCCCACAAGTCCACCTCCGAGCGCGCCGCCGGGAAGCTGACGATTGTCGACTCCGGGGGGCGTCGCTTCCGCGATGACCCTCCGTTGTTGGTTCGGCTGCCCGACCACGAACGTGAGGAGATCATTGCCAACCTCATCCCCGTTTACTCCGACTACCTACGCACCCTGCCCCCCGATCGCTTCGCGCTGCTGGCCCGGTACAGCTTCTCGGATTTGGCCCACAAGGTCGTTGGAGTGGGCAGCGTCGGCACGCGAGCCTTGGTGCTGCTGCTGGAATCCGGCGACTCCGAACCCTTGTTGCTGCAGTTCAAACAGGCGGGTACATCCGTGCTCGAGCCCTACCTGGGGGCCAGCCGATTCGAGCATGGGGGCCAGCGAGTCGTGCTGGGGCAACAAGCGACGCAGGCAACCGGCGACCCATTCCTCGGCTGGACAACGGGTGGCCCGCGATCACCTTTCGAGTTCTACGTGCGCCAGCTGAAGGACATGAAGGGTTCGATTGAACCGGCCCTACTCGAGCATGACTCGCTCACGCAATACGCGCGACTCTGTGGGGCGGTTCTGGCGCGGGCGCATGCTCGCACCGGCGACGCGAGCCTGATTTCCGGCTACCTCGGTGATGATGGGGCGTTCGATGAGGCAGTCGCCGACTTCGCAGCCGCCTACGTCGGCATCACCTTGAGCGACCACAGTGAGTTGATGGCCTCGAGGGCGGCTGAGTAGCGGGGGTCACGCGGGCGCGGCACCTCCGCCGGTGAAGTCGAGCGTGGCGGCCGTGTCGACGTCTTACAGCGTCAGTTTCATCGTCTTGTAGTCGTCGCCATCAACATCGCCGTCATGATGGATCCCGTGCCGCCCCACACTTACCCGTTCCGACGCGGAGTCCCACAGCCGCTGTGGTCAGGCCCGCGCGGATCAGGCACCAGGGACAGTGCCGATACGACTGCCCTTGACTCGATAGCGGAGGTACACAGCGCCCCTGCCAACTCTGCGGTTCTCGAGCAGTTCGAGGTCGGCTTGGATGCCCCGCGGCAGAGCTGGCTTTCCGCCCCCGAGAAGGACGGGACGGACGAACAGGAGACACTCATCGACCAACCCCGCCTCGAAAGCATGCGCCGCCAGTTGCGCGCCTCCGACGGTAAGATCGTTGCGGGCCGAGGCCTTCAGCTCCCGCACCGAGTCCGCCTCAAAGTGGCGCTCGAGCCGGGTATTGGCTGTCAGTGCGGAGTTCAGCGTGCCCGAGTACACAACCTTGTCTGCCGCTTGCCAGAGGTTGGCGAAGGTCGCCTGACGTTCCGACTGGGCCGCCAAGGAGGGGTCGGTCTCCCAAACTGCCATCGTCTCGTAGAGGCGTCGGCCGTACAGGTGGGTCCCCAGAGGGCGCAGCAGGTCGGTGATGAACGTGAAGAGTTCATCGTCGGGCTCGGTCCAGTTGAAACTGCCGTTCGCATCCTCGATGTAGCCATCGAGCGACACATTCGTAGCGTAGATCAGCTTGGCCATGCGGCGATCCTCTCAAAGACGGCCACCGTCGCGACCGGAACGAACTCCCGATCTGGGACCCACAATCACTCAACATCACGGGCTTGCACTGTGACCTGATCTGGCACGAGCGCACCTGAGTCGCCGACTTCAGGCCCCCGTGCAGGATCGGCGGCGGCCTCGTCGGGCAGGGAAGCGCCAGATTCGTTGTTTCCCCAGGCAGCCACAACCCGCTCCCACCAGGCGGGGCGAGGGGCGTTGCTGCCCTCCTCTCGGTTGCGACGTCGGCGCCAACGCAACTGCACGAGCGCGAACCAGAGCGACGTCACCACCACGTCGAAGATGGAGATCAGGATCATGTAGTACAACAGCGAGTCCAGGTTTCGCAGCAACTGCAGCATCGTGACGATCGCGGCCTTCAGAGAGATCGTCTGACCAAGAATGAGAAAGAGGCTCACCACCGTCAAGGGCACGGACTTGGCCAGCTCGTGCGCTGCTTCGAGGTTCACGTGTGCCAGCAGACGACTGGCCCCCACAATGACGGCAGCGGCGATGATCAGTTCGTTGCCCGGCCGGATGCCCGTGCCTCGATTCGATGCCAAGACCAGAATCGTGAGGATGGACATCAGCCACAGTGGGTCCAGTAGAACTGGGGTGGCGGCGTACCGCCAGAACGCTTGAACCGAAACCGTCGGGGGCGCACCTGCCCGCTCGGTCAGGGCGAGCCGCGGGTGCTGCATACCCCGGTAGATCGCGCGCAGCAGCAACACGGCCAGGGCCGCTGTGATGATGAATCCGAACAAGTACCAGCCTTGGAGTTGCCAAACGGGCACCTGTCCGCCGTCGAGTCCCATCGCCTCGAGCAGGTCGTCCCAACTGTTGATGTCCTGCTGGTCGGGGTTTAGCAGCGGGGTCAGGAGGGGCTCGGGGCTACTCGTCGGAGCTGGCGTTGGTGTCGGCGAGGGAGACGGCAGTAGCGCGAACATGATCTTGCCGAGCCTAGGCTGGAGGGATCCTCTGCCTGAGCCAGTCGCGGCAGCGTGTCGCGTGATCTCTGTGCTGATTCCTCGGTCTGGTTTTTGACCGTGCCAGGGTTCAATGCCCCGCGCGGGTCGCAGCATCCCGTTCACTTCCGCTGTCGCCGGGCCACGGTATGGCATCGCTGGTAATTTCGCTCCTGGCGAGGGGATGACCATGGCGGACGACACCCAAGTGTTGATCGACATCACAAGAGGGCTCCTCCGAATCGGTGTGGCAGTCCTCGAGGATCTGGCGAGGCTGCTGCCGGCACCGGATGAACCGGCCTTCGGCGACGTCTGCCAGCATCTTGCGGAGTTGACCGGCGAGCTTGATGCGCAACCGGACACCGTGCTGGGGGCAACCCACGATGACCAACTGGAATCCCTGCTGACGAGGTTTGGACCCGGCGATCCGTTCGTGTCGCGGCCGTACCTTTCGTCAGCGGAACTCATGCCCGGAGACCTGGTCGTCAGGTGTGCACCAGCCCTGTCGTCGCAGTTGACCGAGCTGATGATCTGGTCGCGCTACACGCATTCCGGGCTGTACGTCGGCGATGGAATGATCATCGACTCGACGTGGCAGTACGGCGTCAGCAAGCGCCCGCTCTCCGAACTCCTCCACGAATCCAATCGCGTTGGTGTTCTGCGCCTGCCGGGGCTTTCCGCTGAGCAGGCGAAGACGGTGCAGGCGGTCGCTGAATCCAAGGAATTCGCGGAATACAATTTCGCGGGCGTCGCGACGTTGGGGGCGCAGAAGTTGGACGAGCTGACGAAGCAGCCGCCGGAGAATCTGGGCCAGTTGCTCGGCCTTCTGGGTAGGGCTGAAAACCTCCCACCAACTGCCACGGGTAGCGGGAAGTACGCCTGCTCCGAACTCGTCGAATTTGCCTTCCGGTCGGTCAATATCACGTTGAGTCGCGCCAGTGGCTTCACCCCAGGCGACATGATTCGGTTGAGTGAGGCAGGTCTTCTCCTGCAATTGGGCAGACTGCGAGTGCCTGCTGTCGACAACGGTCCAATGCTGAGCCACAAGCCGCGTTAAGGGAGGAGCCACTTCCTCAACGATGAGGAGGGTGAACAGTGTGGAGCGGTGGGCTGAGCTCCGGCGGATACATGGCGCGGAGGCATAGGGCTGAGCTCTGAGCGGAGCGGATTGTGTCACTCCCGGGTTCCATTTCGAGAGCTCGGCGAGGCAGTCGAGGGCGACGAAAACTCCCTTCGGGGTCGCTCGTATCCTGAGCACCTTCTAGAGCGAGGCCATCGGCTTCTCCCAGTCGCTGGGTCCAGTTGATCGAATGCCGTCTCGGACTCGCCGCTTGGCATGTTCCCCAACGGCACCCAGATGGGGGCCACAAGTCTGGGCCGACGGGTGAGGTGTTCTCCGGGCTGACAGTCGCAGTGCACGCTCAGGTGCCGATCTCTATTCTGCGACACATGATCGACGCCTATCTGACCTTCACCCGAGGCGTTGAGGACGCCTTGCGCGACCTCGATCTGGGATGACGGGAACCGACTGGGACGCGTACGTGGACCGATACCACGCGGGTCATCCTGGGATCACCGAACGCGCGCTGCACCATGCCCGCCACCCAGTGCATGGCACGGCCTACGAGTGGCTCGCGGCAGCGCTGCCGGACCCCGCGGGTGACGTCGTCGACCTGGCCTGCGGGTCAGCCCCACTGCAACCCCACATCAATCACGCCACCTACCTGGGGATCGACCGCAGCGAGTCCGAGCTCTCGGCTGCACGGTCGGCGGGACGGGGGCCGGTCCGTTCCGGTGACGTCACCGACCTGCACCTGCCGGACGACAGTGCCGACACGATTGTGATGTCCATGGCATTGATGCTCGTCCCGCTGTCCAAGACGCTGACTCAGGTCGCCCGAGTGCTGCGACCCGGCGGAACCTTCGCCGCGATAGTGCCTGCAGCCGGGCCGGTCTTAGCGCGTGATCTGCCGGCACTTATCGCATTGAGTGCGGCCCTGCGTGGACCGGGATCAATGCCGCGGATGCTGACCGCGAAGTCGCTGCACCGGCAGTTGAACCAGGCGGGCCTGACCCCGCATACCGCCGGTCGGCAACGCTTCCCCTTCCCGGTGTCATCTCAGCGAGACGCCCAATTGGCTGTCACGTCGCTATACACACCGGGGCGCACCGCTAGGCAACTGCGCCGAGCCGAAACCTGGCTGCGCGCAATGCCCGGTGGCACTGAACTACCGGTCCCACTGCTTCGTATCACTGCCCGACGGCCTTGAACGCTGGCCCAACTGCCCTGATTGAGCACCGAGCCCAGCCGTCAGCTGCGGCTCCAAGCGTTGCGGTGAATGCTGGTGACCACTGCCGACTCGAAGTCGCTTACGGATCCGCCCAACTGATCCAGCTCCTCAGGCCCCAGCGCCACCCCCAAGGATCCGTCGTCCAGGCGGGCCAGCACCACCGGAGTGCCAGCGACCGAAGTGGCGGCCGCCACGTCGGGGGGCTGCTCATTCAGGTGCAGCAGAGTTACCGGAGTACCCAGGCGGGTGACCATCGCATCCCACTGTGGCTTTCGGCGCACAGGGGAGTGGGTGACGTCGCACAGCGCGCAGTGGGCCGTTCCTAGGATCTTGCCCAATATGTACCTGGCCTCGCCGACCGGTCCGCCATCCGCGTGGTACACGCCGATCAGCTCTGTCAGCGTGGCACCCGAGGTGGTCATCGCGGGGACTTCGCCTGGTAGCCGCCGGTGGCGACCGACAACCTGCCGCTATCGGCAAGGTCAGCCAAGGTCGCGGAGTCACGGACCACGATTCGGCCCCGCCGCAGCGACACCAGACCCCGGTCGGCCAGGTCGCCCAGTACTTTCGTCGTGGTCTCCCGGCTACTGCCGACCAGGTCGGCAAGCTGTTCGTGGGTCAGTTTCACCGTTGCCGGTCCCCCTGCATGTCCCGCCAGCCGAGCCAGTGTCGCCGCGATTCTTTCGGGTGCGGACTTCAGTACGCTGTCGCCCAGTCGCCGCTCGAGTTCTGCCACCCGCGAGCCGAGGAACTCCGCCACTCGAGTGGCGATGCGCGGATCGGACAGCAGGAGCCGTTCCACGTCGGCGCGGCTCATCAGGCACACCACACACGGCTCGATCGACTCGGCGTAACTCTGGTCCAGGTGCTGTCCCAACACCGCCATCTCACCGAACACCTGACCCGGAGTGATCATCGCCGTGGTCATGGTCCGACCGTCGATCCCGATCTGGTAAAGCCGGATGCGCCCCTTCTTCAAGATGAACAACACCTCGGTCGGACGATCCGGCGAGTACAGCATCTGCCCGGCGGGCAATTGACTCATCGGGGCAGACATACCGATGACCTCGACTTCATCGTCGGACAGGTCGCGGAACAGATCGAACTCGCGCAGCACCCACTCGTGCTCGACGTCAGCCGTCATGCCGCCGCTCCCGCGACCGCCGCCTGCAACTGAGCCCACGTGGGATTGCCATAGGACACCAGGGTATCCCCCAGGTAGAACATCGGCGTGCCGGCGAAACCTGGCTTGGGATCCCAACGGTTTTGGTCGACGTCAACAACTTCAACAATCACCTCGGGATACTCGCGCTGGCACCGGCGCGCCAGCGCCAGCGCCTGCACACAAGCCGCGCAGGACGCCGACACCAGCACCTCCAAGCGGAGCTCGCTGATCACGCGCGGTCAGCTCCCTTGCGGATCACGGCGACCGCGACGACACCCAGGACCGCACCGAAAATCATGTGACCCATCAGCGACTGCCACGCCATCGTGTTGAGCATGAACACCGGCATCCCCAACTTCGCCGGCATCAGCAGCAGCGCGCCCATCACCCACCATGCCACGCCATAACCCACGCCCATCCCGATGCCGCGGCCCCACGAATCCAGACCCCGCACTGACACCAACCCGAAGCCGACTCCCAAAGCCACCGAGATTGCCAGGTGCAGACCCCACCCCACGACGATCGACTCGCTGCCGACCATCATCGCGACCATCGGGATCATGTCCATTACCTGCATCATCATCCCGAACACGACGCCGCCGACCAGGCCTCCTGCGGCGCCGGCAACCACCCTTCGGCTGACGTCGACGCTGTTGTCGGTCTCAGTGATAGTCAATGTGGAAGTCGCCATGTGTGTCTCCTCTGTCCATTCCCTGCCCATCAGGGTCGACTCAACGTATGGCCGGCTCCCTCAGCCCATCCGTGATCGCGCCCACACTTCGTAGCCTTTGATGCTGGCGCCCGTCGCGTCCACTGACACGAAGGGCGTTCGCAGGGGGGAAACGACTGGAATCTCACGAGGTCGCGGCGAAGCGAAGCTGCACCAGTGGCGGCGTTTGGCCCGGGTTCGGTGATGCGGGCGAAGCAGTTGGCATCACGGCTGTGCCGTGCCCAAACGGGGGTTGAGATTCCCCAGTCGCACCATCAGGGGGCCGTCAAAGTCGAAACCCCCGTCAAACCCGCTCCGAGGAGAAGTTCACGGGAGTTTCGTCACCCCAACGTCGGGAGTTTCGTCACTAACTCTCAGCGGGGTAGTTACGAAACTCCATATGCGCAGGTCAGGGGGGGTGCGTGTGTCGGCCGCCTCGGAGGCATTGCACGCGTTTTCGCGATTTCTTGCACACTTTCGAATTCGGTTCGGTGCCTGGGTCGGAGGAATCTCGACCTTGACAGGGGCTCAGGGCCTGCCAACGACGACGAGTCCGATCGGGAGCCTACCGATGACCCCTCCCGATCCCAGGAATTGCCTGCGCGCGCTGGCCGCGTAAGAGTCATCGCATGAATCCCGACGGGTTAGCCATCAGCCTCGGCGACCCTGTGTGGATCGTGATCGCGCTCGTTGGAGGGTTTGTTGCCCGGTCAGTCAAGTTGCCACCGCTCGTAGGGTTCCTTGGCGCCGGTTTTGCACTGCATGCCCTTGGGGCGCAATCAGGATTGTTGTTGGACGAGCTGGCCGACTTCGGGATCATGCTCCTGTTGTTCACGATTGGGCTGAAACTGACCCCGAGGGCGTTAGCCCGCCCGGAGATTCTAGGGGTCGGAACCGTGCAACTGGTCGCGGCGACCATGGGGTTTTCGGCAGTCGTCTGGCTGATCACCAGGGCACAGGTCGGCGTATTGGCCTCGCTCAGTCTGCAGTCGGCTTTGATCCTCGGTTTCGCTCTGTCCTTCTCAAGCACCGTCTTCGCCGTTAAGGTGCTTGAGGATCGCGGCGCTGCCACCAGTAACCACGGCCAACTCGCGATCGGGGTGCTGGTCATCCAGGATCTGGCGGCAGTCCTGCTTCTTGCTGCGTCCTCTGGGTCATGGCCGAGTATCTGGGCAGGGCTGCTCGTGCTTCTCGTTCCGTTGGGCTTTGTTCTGCGACGGTTACTGCGGCGAAGCGGGCACGGCGAATTATTGGTGCTTTTCGGAGTCACCGCAGCCGTCGCCGGAACCGCACTCTTCGAACTCGTCGGTATGAAGGGTGACGTCGGGGCGCTCGCCATGGGAATGCTACTCGCGGGAGGCCCAAAGGCGGAGGAGCTTAGCAAGGCACTGTCAAGCCTCAAAGACCTCTTTCTCGTGGGGTTCTTCCTCAGTATTGGAATGACCGCATTGCCAACAGTGGCGGGAGCTGTGCTGGCACTCCTGCTGGTGGCCTTGCTGCCTTTCAAGAATCAGCTGTATTTTCTCCTCTTCTCATGGCGGCGCATTCGCGCGCGAACCTCCTGGCACGCCAGCCTTGACCTAACCAACTACAGCGAGTTCGGGCTCATTGTCGCCCTGGTCGCCGTCGAGTCGTTGTGGGTCCCGCAGGAGTGGTTGCCGACATTAGCGCTGGCGATCGCCGTGTCGTTCGCAATTGCTTCGCCAATCGCCGAGCGGGGCGACCTGCTCTACACGCGTTTCAACTCTCACTTTAAGAGGTTCGAGCGCCGCGAACGGCTGCCCAAAGACGAGGACATCAGTGACCGCGATATCGATGTGATCGTGTTTGGGCTCGGAAGAATGGGATCGCGAGCCTACGATGCCGTCTATGACGCGTACCAGGGACGCGTTCTCGGAGTTGACGTCGACCACGAGATCGTTGCCGCGCAAGTCGCTCTCGGCCGCCGCGCTATTCACGGAGATGCGACCGACCCGGAGTTCTGGTCTCGGGCCTCGCTCCTGGTCCAGCGACTGCACTGGGTACTGCTCACCATGTCGTCGCACGAGGCGAACATCTCCGCGGTGGAACGTCTTCGTGACCGACAGTACACGGGACAGATTGCGGCGACCACGAAGTATCCCGATGATGCCGCGCAATTGCGTGGGATCGGGGTTGATTTCGCATTCGACGTCTATTCCGAAGCGGGGGCGGGGTTCGCCGCTGAGCTGAAGGAGCGATTCAAACAGTGATCATTAGTGGTCCTGGGCGGCCTGGTGGGGGCTCTTCCACTGGATTATCCGCCCGGGCAGGCCGGTTCGGGCATGCTCGGCCTCTGCGTCAACGCGTTGGACTCCGGTGACCCGCTGGTACTGGACAACTACGCCTATCCACACGACCCACCCCGAGGAGAAGCACACGGGAGTTTCGTCACCCCAACGGGCGAAGTTTCGTCACTAACTCACAGCGGGTTGGTTACGAAACTCCACCACGGCAAGGGACACAACTGTTGGCAGCGTCCCGTGCGGCGACCGTTCCGCGACCGCGTGCCCCACTCGCCGCGATGGCCAGCCATGCCCCCGCGATGTCCTTCACGACCCGGTCGCCCGCATCGCTGTGTACGGCCGGAAGTGCGAACTCAGTCGAGGGCGGATGAAGGAGTTGATGGCATCCGGGAACCTGCCACGCATCGCCAAAGGGAACATCAAGTAGTCCGACGCAGCCGCTCACGCCGCGAGGTTCGTCATCACCGAGTCGCAGGAGCAGGGCACGTAAGATTCCGCGGTGCGTTGCCTCACCGAGGCTATGGCATGACCCTTCGCCTGGTCGAGCCGCGTCTGACGGTGATGGCTCCCGGAGTGATGGCCGGGACCGCCGGGCTGGACGCGAACATCAAGGTCGTGGAGGCCGTACTCTCAACACGCACCACTGATGACGGCTACGACGAGCTGGGGCTGTGGCTGATGTGGACGCAGCAGGCACTCGCCGCTCAGTGAAGAAGCAGCCGAAGCCCGAGTCCAAGTTCCCTCGACTGGCTCGCCCCGCAGGCCGTATTCCGGAGAACCCTTAAGTCGTGAACTGAGAGCAGGGGCACCTGGCAGACCATCCCCGCAGCCAACCGGCCCGCCAGGCGCGACCCGTAGATAACGTGGGGAGGTGGGCGCAGACTCGGCCATCACCAGGCGCACCCCCGCGATGGCGTTCGGTGCCGGTGCGGTGGTCGGCGTGCTCGGTGGCCTCGTCGGGCTCGGCGGCGCCGAGTTCCGGCTGCCTCTGCTCATCGCCGTGTTCGGCTTCGCTGCCCTCAGCGCCGTCATCGTGAACAAGGCCATGAGCCTAGTCGTCGTCGCCGCGGCCATCCCCGCCCGCCTGTTTGCCGTTCCGCTCGCCGAGGTCGCCGGCCAGTGGGTCATCGTCGTCAACCTGCTCATCGGCAGCCTGGCCGGAGCGTGGGTCGGAGCCTCCTGGGCCGCCCGCATGCGAACCGCCATCCTCTACCGAGTCCTGGCGATCCTGCTCGTCGCCCTCGCGGGTGTTTTCGCCGCCAGCCACTGGGGCGTCCTGCCGCAGCTCGACCTTGACGGCGTTGGCCTGTTCATCCTCGGGGTGGTCGCCGGGTTCGTCATTGGCGTGGTCGCCGCCGTGATGGGCGTCGCCGGGGGCGAGCTGCTCATCCCCACCATCACCGTCCTGTACGCCTTGGACATCAAGCTCGCCGGCAGCCTGTCTCTGCTGGTGTCCCTGCCCACGATGCTCGTCGCGTTCCTGCGCTACTCGCGCACCCAGGCGTTCAGCATCCTGCGCGAGGTCCCCACCTTCGTAGTCGCTATGACCCTCGGGTCCATCGCCGGAACCAGCGTCGGTGGCCTGATTGCAGGCGTAGTCAGCACTGCCGTCATCGGTCCGCTCGTCGTCCTGCTGCTGCTGGCGAGCGCGTGGAAGGTCTGGCAGCACTCCACCGAGTAACGCAGCCCGGAGTGTGCAACATGCCCAAGCGTCACCAGGAGTCTCGACACGCCCGGGGCTCGATTGCACCCCACCTGGACTCACGTCTGCAACGCAGAACACAGCACAGGAAGCCAACCGCGGCTCCCGAACCTCCCCGACGGTGATCGAGCATGGAGGCAAGGTCGGTTTCGCCGAACCGGCCATGAACGGCCGCAGGGCCCAGGGCCTGGTCGACTTCAGATGCCCCGAACAGTTTGGCCAGCGTGACCGCTTCATCATGGTCGAGTCGTTTGCAGTCACACCCCGGGAGCAGGTCATCGCCCAACAGTCCGTCGCCGCGCGGATCCTCGATAGCTCCACCCCAGGTTGGCGCGACCTGCACGACGTGGACGCGACGATCAGATGCCGCCGGCGTAGTGTCTCCACGTCTTCAGATCCACGGGCGGAGAAACGACGTCTGGCGAGCCACTGGCGAACGGTGCGGCTGAAGAACGCGCCGGCAGACGCCAGTCGCGCTTGGCACAGGGCGGGAACACTGACGGGTCGTTGTTCACGGCCTGTTTGGACACTTCCCGATCTGCGCGCGAGGAGAATGCTGTCGGTTTGATTGAAGCCGGGCGGTGCAGGTGGGGGAGACCGGATTCCGTCGCCGGGATCCGATGAGCCTCGCGTTGCCAGGTCAGGAGTCCACGTGCAGGGCTCGCGCTATTGCCTGGATCGCCTCGGGCACCACCCTGTAGAAGACGCTCATGCCGCGTCGTTCCTTTGTGAGGATGCCGGCCGTTTCGAGTTTCTTCAGGTGGTGGCTCACGGTCGGCTCGGACAGTCCGACGACCGGGGCGAGGTTGCACGTGCAAGCTTCCAGGTCGGGCTGATCGAGCAGGTGGCCGAGCAGTTGGAGGCGAACCGGGTCGGCGAGAGCCTTCAGGCGCACAGCTAAGGCGACGGCCTCGTCCGGTGCCATCGAGTTGGTGTGTCCTAAGGGAATGACAGCCAGGGGGGACGAGTCCGTCTGGGCCGGAAGGGTCTTGGGCATGCCACCCATGGTCGCACCTCCTTGACAAATGTCAAAGAGGTCAGCACGATAGTTCTTAGACACACGTCTAACTACCGACCACATTGGGGTGCACGATGACCGAGAGCGGCACACCAGTGCGACGCTCTCCATCGACGGGGGTGCTGAGCCCGTGTCCCTCGTAATCGACCGCATTCCCACCACCCGTCGGGGTCAGGTTGTGACACTTGTGGGCGCCGCCCTCGGGTGGGTCGCCCTCTATGTTCTGAACGAGCATCTGTGGGATTGGGTTCTGTACGGTGCGTTCGGGCTGGATCCTGAGGAACGCATCACCGAGACCACCCACTTCTTCCTGTATGACACCGCAAAGATCACCCTGCTACTCGTAGGCATCATCTTCATCGTCACCGTCCTGCGGTCCTACATGAGTGTCGAACGCACCCGAGCGCTCCTCGGTGGTAAACGTGAAGGTATCGGCAACGTGATGGCCGCAGGCCTCGGCGTCATCACCCCGTTCTGCTCCTGCAGCGCCGTGCCTGCCTTCATCGGTTTCGTCGCCGCCGGGGTACCGCTGGGTGTCACGATGAGTTTCCTGATCGCCAGCCCGCTGGTGAATGAGATCGCCATCGGGATGCTGCTGAGTTTGTTCGGCTGGCAGGTCACCGCCATCTACATCGCTGCCGGGCTCACGATTGCCATCGTCGCCGGCTGGATCCTCGGCCGGCTCGGCGCCGAGCGGTGGGTTGAGCCTTTCGTGTTCGAGACCAAGCTCGGCGGTCAGGCCATAGATCCGGCCGCCGGGCTGCACATGGACCAACGCATCCAGATGGGTGTGGAAGAGGTTGGCACGATCCTGCGCAAGATCTGGCCGTATCTTCTGGTGGGTATCGGTCTGGGGGCGGTTATCCATGGGTGGGTACCCACCGACTTCTTCACCACCTACGCCGGACCAGGCAACAACCTGGGGGTGTTGATAGCGGTCGGGATCGGCATCCCGCTGTATTCCAACGCCGCCGGCATCATGCCGATGGTGCAGGCCCTGTATGAGAAGGGCCTGCCGATGGGCACCCTGCTCGCCTTCATGATGGCCGTCGTCGCACTGTCGCTGCCCGAGATGGTCCTGCTCCGCCGTGTTCTCAAGCCTCAACTTCTCGCACTGTTCATCGCCGTGGTCGGCCTCGGCATCATTGCCGTGGGCTACCTGTTCAACTTTCTGCTCGCCTAACCCAGACACCGACAAAAGGAGAACGTCATGCTCATCAAGGTCCTCGGCCCCGGCTGCACCAACTGCAAGAACCTCGAACGTGTCACCCGTGAAGCCCTCGCCGAGTTGGGCAGCGACGCCACAATCGAGAAGGTCGAGGACTACGGGCTCATCATGGGATACGGCGTCATGAGCACCCCCGCCCTCGTCATCGACGAGAAGGTCGTCGTCTCCGGCCGCGTCCCCAAAACGTCCGAGGTACGCGAGCTCATCGCAACCGCAGCCGCGCCGTAGCACTTCAGCTGTTCACACACCCAAAGTCGGCAGCAACGATTCTGCCTGGATAGGGGGAGTGCAGCAGCGAATCGGACGCGCTTTGGTGCGACTCTGCGCGAGCGCCGCGCCCGGAGGATGCGCAGCAGCTGCAAGCCCACTGCTGGGCCCCGCTCGGGATCATGCACGTTGAGCTGCTCGTCGTTCGGCGCTGCCGGAACGAGGCTGTCGCGCGGCATGATCGCCACGTTGCTCCCATGACACGAGGTCGCGGTGAATATTCGTTGCGCTGGGGTCCGGCTGTGGGGTGGTTGGGTGCCGGCGGCCGGGGACGTGATTCGTGTGGGTGAGCGCCGGGGTTGGCGTGGTTGAGCGCCGGG
>JAUPKM010000359.1 GCA_030837445.1 Actinomycetota bacterium | reverse complement strand
CTGTGAGCGTGACCTCTATCACCCGCTTGGAGGACTGTAGAGCGTCAATCCAGGCGTTGGTGCCCGCTCGCTCTGCGATGTCGGCGCGCGTCAGCGGCCCCAACACCCGCAGGGCGTCGGCCAGGTCCTCCGGACCGCGAAGTGCTCGCTCCGGCGTCAGCCATCCAAGTTCCGCCTCAACGGCTGAGATGGCCTCGGCGGAGAGTAGGTCGCGGAGCTCGACCTCGCCCAGAAGTTCCGCGAGCAGGCCCGGATCCAGGGTCAACGCCTGCGCGCGCCGCTCCGCCAGCGGGGAGTCACCCTCGTAGAGGTAGGCGGCGACGTATCCGAACAGCAGCGATGTCGAAAAGGGGCTGGGCCGGTCAGTTTCGACCTCGTGCAGGCGGATTCGACCGGCGCTGAGGTCGGTGAGCACTGCCGTGAGCGCCGGCAGGTCAAACACGTCCTGGAGGCACTCCCGCACTGCTTCCAGGACGATCGGGAAGGTTGGGTAGCGGGCGGCGACCGAGAGCAGTTGGGAACTCCGCTGTCGCTGTTGCCAGAGCGGGGCTCGGCGTCCAGGGTCCCGCTTGGGCAGGAGTAGAGCGCGGGCGGCGCATTCCCGAAACCTGGCTGCGAACAGAGCGCTGCCACCAACCTCTGTGGTCACGATCGCCCGAATTTCCTCAGGGTCGATCAGGATTGCTTCCGTCACGCTTTGCCAGTTGGCATCGTCGTCGGTGTCTGGAAGTCGCAGGACGATGCCGTCGTCCGCGTGGAATACCGAGACGTCCTGGCCATGTGTCTGGTCCAGTCGTGCTGCGATGGCGAGGGCCCAAGGTGCGTGCACCCGTGCGCCGAAGGGGGAGTGCAGGACCACTTGCCAGTCACCCAACTCGTCACGGAAGCGTTCGAGTACCAAGGTGTGGTCGTCGGGCACTCGACCGGTCGCCACCCGTTGTTCGGTCAGGTACGACAGCAGATTGTCGGCGGCCCGTTCGTCAAGGCCGGCGGCCGCCAACTCTGTCAGCGAATCGCTCGCTGTTCGGGTTCCTACCTCGCGAACGTAACGGCCGACTTCTCGGCCCAACTCCGCGGAACGGCCCAGCGCGTCACCGTGCCAGAACGGCACCCGGCCTGGTTGACCGGGCGCGGGTGACACCAGTACGCGGTCGTGGCTGATGTCCTCGATTCGCCAACTGCTGGCGCCAAGCGCGAAGACGTCGCCGATCCTTGATTCGTAGACCATCTCCTCGTCCAGTTCGCCGACCCGCGAACTGTTTGCCCCCACCAGGAAGACACCGAACAGGCCCCGGTCGGGGATGGTGCCGCCCGAGGTGACGGCCAACCGTTGGGCTCCGGGTCGGCCCGTCAGCAAGCCGGACTCCCTGTTCCAGACCAACCTGGGACGAAGTTCGGCGAACTCGTCGGAGGGGTAGCGGCCAGCCAACATGTCCAACACCGCATCAAAGGCACTTTCAGGCAGGCTGGCGAAAGGGGCCGCCCGGCGGACGAGGGTGAGCAGGTCGGTAAGGATCCAGTCGTCCATCGCGACCATTGCCACGATCTGCTGCGCCAGCACGTCCAGCGGATTCTCCGGCACTTTCGTGGCCTCTATCCGCCGGTCGCCCATCATCGTGCTCACGACTGCCGTCTGAAGCAGGTCACCCCGGAACTTGGGGAAGATCGTGCCGTGGCTCACGGCGCCCACCTGATGGCCAGCGCGGCCAATCCGCTGCAACCCGGATGCAACTGACGGCGGCGACTCCACCTGGATCACCAAATCCACCGCACCCATGTCGATTCCCAATTCGAGACTGCTGGTCGCGACGACCGCGGGTAGTCGGCCCGCCTTCAATTCCTCCTCGATGAGCGCTCGTTGCTCCTTGCTCACTGAGCCGTGGTGTGCGCGCGCGATTACCGCCTCCCCGGAATCGTCGTCGCACCGTTCCGAGGCGATCTCGTTCAGACGACCGGTCAGACGTTCAGCCAGCCTTCGCGAATTCGCGAAGACCAGGGTTGCCTTGTGCGTAGTGACGAGGTCAACGATGCGTTCCTCCACGTGGGGCCAGATGGAACTTCGGGCCACAGCATCACCATCGCCAGCAGACGACTCGACTGAACCACCGGGCGCGGTCATGTCCTCGACCGGCACCTCGACTGTCACCTGGATCTCCTTGTCCACAGGTGTCTCGACCACCCGAACCGGCTGGCCGCCGCCCAGGAATCTGGCGACCTCAGCGGTGGGTCGGACTGTCGCGCTCAAGCCAATCCGTCGGGCAGGGGCGTCCAGCAGAGCGTCGAGCCGTTCCAGTGAGAGAGCCAGATGCGCACCCCGCTTGGTTCCGGCCACGGCGTGCACCTCATCCACGATCACCGTGTCGACACTGCGCAGGGTCTCTCTGGCCGCGGAGGTGAGCAGCAGGAACAGCGACTCAGGCGTGGTGATCAGGATGTCTGGCGGCCGTGTGGCCATCCGGCGGCGGTCCTGCGGGGTGGTGTCGCCGGTGCGAACCCCGACTGTGACGTCGGGTGTGGGCAGGCCCAGTCGAGTGGCCTCTTGTCGGATTCCCACCAGCGGCGACCGAAGGTTGCGCTCGACGTCGACAGCGAGGGCCTTCATCGGTGAGATGTACAGCACGCGGCACCGACTGAGCTTCTCGCTCGGCGGCGGGTCGCGGCTCAGTCGGTCGAGCGCGGAGAAGAAGGCCGCGAGAGTCTTGCCCGAGCCTGTGGGTGCTACTACCAGCGCCGATTCACCCGAGGCGATAGCGGCCCAGGCGCCAACCTGGGCCGGTGTCGGCCCCGCGAAGGCGCGTTGGAACCAACTGCGGGCAGGTGCGGACATCCCGGCCAGCGGGTCGATTTGGTCGGCGCCGTTGGCACCTGGTTCGTTCATGGGTCCCATCTTGCCCAGCGCCACCGACAGACACCGACTCGGCGGCCAGCAATAGACACCCCCGGCTACCCGACCTGGCGGCAGGGGTGGCGGGTGATGGCCGCAGCCGTGCGGCACACTTGCGGCCATGAGATTGACGGACTTCTGGCAACGGTTGGCAGAGGCGGTTGGGCCTGACTACAGCGAGTACTGGGCCGACAGTCACGTCATCGCAGAGTTGGGTGGTCGAACCGTGCGGGAGGCGATCGCGGACGGGGAGGACACGTCCGCCGTCTGGCGTGCCGTCCACGCCAACCTGAAATTGCCGGCGCGACTGCGGTAACGGCGCGCCGTTTGCGGAAGTGTTCGCCATCGAACATCTGTTCGTCTATGGTGTGGTGAGGACGGTACGTCCACAGGCGGTCACCGGAATCTGGTGAATGTCGGTGGCTGCACCTACGGTTCGAGATGTGGATCCCAGCAGGGAGCCGAGACCAGACAGGGAGGCCTCATGGCCAGCAACAATTCGCGACCTTCCCCGACGCCGACTCGATCGAATGACCGGGAGAAGGCGCTGGACGCCGCATTGGGCAATATTGAGAAGCAGTTCGGCAAGGGTTCGGTGATGCGACTCGGTGACGAGAATCGCCCCCCGATCGACGTCATCCCGACCGGGTCCATTGCGCTGGATATTGCATTGGGTATCGGTGGCCTACCCAGAGGACGGGTCGTTGAGATCTATGGTCCCGAATCTTCGGGTAAGACGACAGTCGCACTGCATGCGATTGCCAGTGCGCAGGCGGCCGGCGGCATCGCAGCATTCATCGACGCCGAACACGCCTTGGATCCCGAATACGCTGCGCGGCTTGGTGTGGACATCGATGCCCTCCTCGTCAGCCAACCGGATACCGGTGAGCAGGCCCTCGAGATATCGGACATGCTGATTCGTTCCGGCGCACTCGACATCATTGTTGTTGACTCGGTCGCGGCGCTCACACCACGTGCCGAGATCGAGGGCGAGATGGGCGATAGTCATGTGGGGCTGCAGGCCCGGCTGATGAGTCAGGCATTGCGCAAGATGACGGGTGCGCTCAGTGGCACCGGAACCACCGCCATCTTCATCAATCAGTTGCGCGAGAAGATCGGTGTCATGTTCGGCAGTCCGGAAACAACCACCGGCGGCAGGGCGCTGAAGTTCTACTCGTCCATCCGACTTGATGTTCGTCGAATCGAGACACTGAAGGACGGTACCGATCCGGTGGGCTCGCGCACGCGGGTCAAGGTCGTCAAGAACAAGGTCGCGCCGCCGTTCAAGCAGGCCGAGTTCGACATCCTCTACGGTCACGGAATCTCTCGTGAAGGTGGCCTGATCGACATGGGGGTTGAGCATGGCTTCGTTCGCAAGGCAGGTGCCTGGTACACCTACGAAGGTGATCAGTTGGGCCAAGGTAAGGAGAACGCGCGGGCGTTCCTGATCGACAATCCGGACCTGTCGAACGAGATCGAGAAACGGATCAAGGAGAAGTTGGGTGTGGGCCCGCGTCTGGACGCCCCAGCTGACATCGATGCGCCCATTGACCTGGCGCCGATCGATCTCTAGTCGCGCTCTGGCCCGGCGATTTCCATGGCGCACGAAGTGCGAGGGCAGAGGCGACTATCGACCGCACGAAGTCTCGAGCAGCCGACGGCCGGCACTGCGGCGGATGCCGGGCCGGACGCCGCCCCGGCGGATGTCGCGCGCACAATCCTGCTGCGGGCGCTGACGGTGGCCCCCAAGAGCCGCGCGCAGTTGGCGGACTTGTTGGCAGCTCGAGGGGTGCCGAGTGATGTGGCTGAAGCCAGCCTGGATCGCTTCGTGGAATTGCGGCTGATCGACGATGCAGAGTTCGCGCGGATGTGGGTACGGTCTCGACACGAGCACCGCGGACTGTCCCGCAGGGCGTTGCGCCACGAACTGGCCGGTCGTGGAGTTGCCCGCCAGGACATTGAGGAGGCGCTCGCACTTGTCGATGACGAGGACGAGATTCACGCAGCCAGGATGCTGGCCCGGAAGAAGGCGCGCGCCGTGAGGGGTCTGTCCCTACCGACCCAGCGGCGACGAATGATGGCTGCGTTGCAGCGCAAGGGTTACTCAGCCGGACTGGCGTCGCGGGTGGTCTCGGATGTGCTCGATGGTGTCCAGGACTTTGCTGAGGAGGGCTAGCGGCGATCCGTGCTCACCCAGGCCAAGGGGGCCCGGGGTGGAGTTGGTTAGCCGCCCCGACCGTGGTTGGGCGCGTCGCCGTTGGGTTCCCCGACCAGCCAGGTCGCCACGAAGTAGGCCACGCCGTGAGGCGCCTCAAAGGCGAGGAGTTCTGCGGCGCGCGGCGACCCGAATCGACTGGAAATAGTCACGGCACCCTGCCAGGCGCATCGACCGTCCAGTAGGAACTGCGTATCCGCCGATGTCGGCAGGCGGTTGAACACCCGCGGATCACCGGCTCGCAGTGCCTCCGCCAATTGGTCATCGAGTTCGGCCGCACCCGCAATGTGGTGTCCCGGTGACTTGTCGGTCCGCGTGGCTGTGCCGTCCCCGACGACGAGGAGACCACAGTCGGGGGGCAAGTCAAGCCGGTGTGCCCCGGCAGTCACCGCCTGTGGGGATCCATGGAGGCTGATCAGTTTCATCGCGCCGTCAAAGCCGCCATCCATCAGCAGCAACCGCCCGAGGCTCAGCGAGAGGGGCAATGGACCCTCGGCCGCGCCGATGCGTCCGGCCAGCCCGAATCCGGGCAGACAGTCAGCGGTGCTAGCTGGCCACTCCTGGACCGGTTCGTGTTGGGTCGGTTGGGGTGGCCGACCCCCGATGCCCAGACCACCTAACACGAGCACCGTCGTTCTCGAGAGCAGGGTGTCCACAGCCCGGCGAGCGGCACTGCGAGTCTTGGCGGTGGCCACTGCCGCAGAACCCGCGATCTCGGGGTGCAGAAGCGGAGTGCTGGGCACGAAGGCGACCGGGAGCATGGCTGAAGCCTAGGCTGCGGGCGGCACTTCGGCACGGCGCCAAGGGCGGACCGTAGACTCGCCGGCATGTCCTCGAACCAGCGGCCCGCAGCGGTGACTGCCAACGTGACGCCCAGCCGCAGTTATGAGGTGCGCACGTTGGGCTGCCAAATGAACGTCCACGATTCCGAGCGCATCGGAGGGCTGCTGGAGGAAGCCGGATACAGGCGTGCCGACGGTCGTGGCGCCGACATCATCGTGTTCAACACCTGTGCTGTGCGGGAAAATGCCGACAACCGGCTCTACGGCAACCTTGGCCATTTGCGCCCCTGGAAACTGGCGCATCCGGGCGCCCAGATCGCAGTGGGGGGCTGCCTGGCACAGAAGGATCGCAGCGAGATCTTGAGGCGCGCCCCTTGGGTGGATGT
>JAUPKM010000358.1 GCA_030837445.1 Actinomycetota bacterium | reverse complement strand
GGTGCTTCCCTTGCCACCGACGGGGTGCAGGAGTAGACATGAGGTATGCGGCCGAGAGGCCGGAAAAACGTCGGGCCGGGCACCCACGCGGCGCCTAACCCACGACATAGGGTGTCGGGTCTTGTACCCGAGCGGACAGCACGCTTGATCACCTGGACCGACGGTTTTGAGGGGCACCTGCCTTGCGGCGGGTGCCCCTCACCTATGCCCGGTGCCCTCTCCGTGAGCCGATGCCACGGGCTAGCGGGACCTGTGCCATCGCGCGTACCAGGCCAGGCCGAGCGCGACTGCCGCAGCGCTTGCCGCGCTGCCCGCAGCTGCGACCTTGGCGCGATCGCGGGACCGCATACTCTGTGGCTTTTCAAAGTCAAGCACCGGCCACTCCCGCTCGATGGCCAGGTTTCGAAGGGCCGCATCCGGGTTGACCGCAACCGGCCTTCCGACGATTTCAAGCATGGGTAGATCCGTGAAGGAGTCGGTGTAGGCATAGCTCGTGGCAAGGTCGTAGCCCTGCTCGGCGGCGAGGATCTCCATCGCATCCGCCTTACCCTGGCCATAGGCGTAGAAGAGAATCTCGCCGGTGTAGGTGCCGTCGTCGCCGACCGCCATTTGGGTGCCCACTGCCCGGTCGACGCCGAGTCGCTCGCAAATCGGTTCCACGATCTCGGTTCCGGACGACGAGATGACCACCACATCGCGGCCCGCCTGCTGATGGTCGGCGATCAGCTCGACTGCCTCGGCATAGACGATTGGGTCCACAACCCGGTCCAGGGTATCGGCCACGATTGCCCGCACCTGGTCGACCGGCCACCCCTTGCAGAGAGCCTGCATGTAGGCCCTCATCTGTTCCATCTGGTCGTGGTCCGCACCCGAAGTCAGGAAGACGAACTGCGCATAGGCGGACTTGAGAACCGCCGAACGGCCTATCAGGCCGCCGTCGTAGAGGGGTTTCGCGAAGGCCAGCGAACTCGACTTGGCCAGGATGGTTTTGTCCAGATCGAAGAAGGCTGCGCTGCGCATAGGTTGGAGTCTAGGCCCAGAGGCCAGCGCCCGGACCCTGGCAGATGTTGGCAGACACCAAATTCCGGGGGTCCAAGGCGTCGGCTGTGGCGGGGATGGCACTATTTCTTACGCCGTCCTTCGGGACGTGCGACCGCTGGGACCCCCCTCCCGGCGGTCGAGGACCCCCGCTACCCCCCCAGCGGGGGTCCTCCTCTTCCACAGCCTGGTTCGGACCCCTGGCGGAATCTGGTGTCGAGTCGGCAGGCTTGCGGGATGAAGAGAACCTCACCTGCCCCGCCCAGCTGCGGACGCTAGATGACCCGACCGTTCGCCGCGGCGTCAGCCTCAACGGGAGACGGCGGCGACACTCCAGTGCTGCTGATCGCCAGCGACGAAATCCTGCTGGACTCCTTGCTGCGGGTCACGGCGGCCGCCGGGGTGAGCGCCGTGGTCGTCGGCGATCCGAGTCACGTTGGCCGTGGGTGGCTGGCCGCTCGTCTGGTATTGGTGGCTGCGGTCGACTTGGCAGCCCTGGGAGTCTCGGGTCTGCCCCGGAGACCGGGGGTGGTCGTCGTGGGACGTGGCGAGGAGGATCCGGCCATCTGGCGAGCAGCGATGGAGGCCGGCGCCCAGAGTGTCGTCTGGCTGCCTGCGGCCGAGGCCTGGCTGGTGCAGTCGATTTCGGAGGCTGCGCGGCAGGGCAGGCACGACTGCCCGGTGCTGGTGGTGGTTGGGGCGCGAGGCGGCTCCGGGGCCTCGACGCTGGCGGCCGCCCTCGCCAGAACCGCTGCCGGGGAGGCGCTGTCCAGCTACCTGGTGGACCTTGACCCGCTGGCCGCGGGCCTGGATGTGGTGCTCGGAGTGGATGGCGTGCCGGGACTCAAGTGGCACGATCTGGGTTCGGCGATTGGGCGAGTCCCGAGTGCCGCCCTTCGGGATGGACTGCCGATGCTCGACGGGGTGCGGCTGCTGACGTTTGACCGGGGGCGGAGTGTGCCGCCGCTTGCGGGGGTGGTGGGGTCGGTGATTGACGCCGCGCGCCGGGATGCAGACGTAGTCGTGGTTGATCTGCCGAGATGGCTCCTGGCACCTGCGTCGACTAGTTCCGACGGTGCTCCTGCGCTGGCGCTGGAAGTACTCAGCCGTGCCAGCCAGGTGGTCGTGATCTGCGCCGCCGACGTTCGATCGGCGCTGGCGGCTGGCAGGCTCGTGACCGGTGACCCACTGTCGGGATTCAGGGTTGGACTGGTCGTGCGGGGCCCGTCTCCCGGTGGCCTGACGGGGAGCGATATCGCTCGGGCGGCAGGAGTTCCGCTGTTGGCCACGATGGTGCCGGAGCGTGGACTGGACCGACGGCTCGAGGATGCCGAGGCGCCCGGCAATCGTGATCGCGGGCCGCTGGCGGGTACTAGCCGGCGGCTACTCAGGTCGCTCGCCCGCGAAGCCTCCAGCAGTGGGGTTGGCCGGGCATGATCGAAGCCATCCCGCCGGATGTGCTTGAGCGCGTCCGAGCGCGGCTGGTGCGAACTGGATCGGAGCCGACCGCGGCGCACGTAGCCGAGGCGCTGCGGGATGAGGGTCTCGTGCTCGGTGACGCGGTGCTGATGCGCCTGGTGCTGGCGGTGAGGTCGGAGCTCTCCGGGGCGGGTCCGTTGGAGCCGCTGCTGCGAGACGATTCGGTATCCGACGTACTTGTCAACGGGCCCGACTCGGTCTGGGTGGATCGGGGTGCTGGGTTGGAGCGAGTGGCCGTCTCGTTGACCGACGAAGCCGCAGTGCGCCGCCTCGCCCAGCGGCTGGCGGCGCTGGCGGGTCGACGGCTGGACGAGGCCGCGCCCTATGTGGATGCCCGGTTGCCAGACGGGTCGCGGCTGCATGCCGTCATCCCGCCGGTGGCGCCCAGAGGAACCTGCATCTCGATTCGGGTGCCCCGCAGGCGTACTTTCACGCTCGCGGAACTTGTGCACGCGGGCTCGCTACCTGCCGCGGGAGCGCAGTGGCTGCACGCCCTGGTCGCCGCTCGGATCGCCTTCCTCGTCAGCGGGGGCACCGGCGCGGGGAAGACAACGCTGCTGAGCTGCCTCCTCTCGCTGGCCCGGGCTGATGAGCGATTGCTGGTGGTGGAGGACTCCAGCGAACTTGATCCAGCCCATCCGCATGTCGTTCGGCTTGAGTCCAGACCGGCCAACGTCGAAGGAGCAGGTGCGGTGACCCTGCGAGATCTCGTCCGGCAGGCCCTCCGGATGCGACCCGACCGACTTGTGGTGGGGGAGGTGCGGGGTGCCGAGGTCGTCGATTTGCTGGCCGCATTGAACACCGGCCATGAGGGTGGCTGTGGCACCGTGCACGCGAATTCCGCCACGGATGTGCCAGCCCGGTTGGAAGCGTTGGCGCTGGCCGCCGGACTTCCTCGGGCGGCGTTGCATGCGCAACTTGCGGCCGGCTTGGACGCAGTAGTTCATGTGGGCCGGCACCAGCGGGGGCTCCGAATGGTTCGCGAGGTTTGCGTCCTCCGGACTGGCGCTGACCACTTGGTGGAGGCCATCCCTGCGTTGGTGTTCGACCAGCAAGGTGTGCGAGCGGGGCCAGGTCTCGCCGGCCTCACTGATCGACTCGGGTCGGCGGCGCCATGAGTCTGGCCAGGGCGCTGGTGGCTGCGTCGTTCATGGTCGCCGCGAGTTGGCTGTGGGGTGGTCGGTTGCGGCTGCGGATCAGGCCCACCCGACAGTGCGGTGGCCGCAGCGATCTGCTCGAGCGTTGGGCCGCCGGCGGTTGGGCCCGCGTCCGCCGAGGCAACTTCGCGGAGCGACGGCGGTTGGCCGCGGCCGAACTATGTCTGGCGTTGGCCGCCGAGTTGAACACCGGACAGGCGTTGGAGCCCGCCCTCCGGCGAGCAGCCGGACCGGAGCCTGTCTGTCCAACCGCGGTAGCTGCCTGCGAGTTGGGTGCCGACGTGGCCGAGGCACTGGCGGTGGACGCGCGCGAATGGAATCTCTCCGTGCTGACCGGACTTGCGGCCGTCTGGACCGTCAGTCGAGGGTCCGGAGCCGGGCTGGCCAGAGCCGCCGAACAACTCGGCAGGTCGGCGCTGGACTCCGAGCAGATCCGGCGGGAGATGTCTGCTGAACTCGCGGGACCTCGCGCGACTGCGGCTGTGCTGGCGATGCTGCCGGCAGTCGGCCTGCTGTTGGGCAGTGGACTGGGCGGTTCACCGGTGAGCTGGTTGCTGGGAACGCCGTTGGGATGGGCGGCGCTGGCCATCGGCCTGGCGCTGGAGGGCCTGGGGCTCTTGTGGGTGAGATCGATGGTGCGCGGCGTGGAGCGGCGGCTGTGATCCTGCTGGCGGCCGTACTGGTGGGTTTGGCGGCCACGGTGCTGACACCAGGGAGGGCAGTTCGCAGGCTTCCGGCGCCGAGCCCGTTGGTACCGGTTGAACATGGACGGCAATGGCTGCTGTGGCTCGCCGGTGCAGGGGCGGGTTTGGGCTGCGGCGTGCTGCTTGGGGGTCTCGCCGGGCTGGTGCTCGGTGCCGTCGTGGCGGCCACCTCTATTCGACTGCTGCGACGGTTCGCCGCGTCCGACGCGGCCGCCAGCCGCGAGGCGTTGGCCGTTCAGGCGCCCGAGGTCGCGGAACTGCTGGCGGCGTGTCTGGCGGCTGGAGCGGGGTTGGAACCGGCGGCCGCAGCGGTCGCCGCCGCCGTCCAACCGCCGGCGGCCGGCCTGCTGTCGTCCGCGGTGGCCCATCTACGGTTGGGGGCGCCACCGGAGCAGGCCCTTGCGGAGATCGCCGCGACAGCAGAACTGGCACCCATCTCACGTGCGATCAGCCGCTCCTTGGACTCCGGTGCGCCGCTGGTGAAGTCACTGACACTGTGCGCCGAAGAGTTGCGCAATACTCGCCGATCGGCGCTGCAGACCAAGGCTCGGCAGGTCGCAGTGCGCACGGTCGGCCCGCTCGGGCTGTGTTTTCTGCCCGCATTCCTGATGCTCGGCGTGGTGCCGCTGGTGGCGGGCTTGCTGCAGCGATCCCTAACCGGCATAGGCCCGTGATCCCCAGGACCACGGTTTCCACAGATGTACCAGCAGTGGTTCACACATTGACCGAAGAGGGCTGATTCTGGGACGGCGCCGCACCGCGGCGTCCGCGGAAGCGCGGCAGAGACTCCCGCTGGGGAGTCCGGATAGGGGGTCATCATGACGAATGCACTGGCGAGGGTGGTCGCTGATGATCGGGGGATGTCGACCGCCGAGTACGCAGTTGGCACGGTTGCCGCAGTCGGATTCGGCGGGTTGCTGGTGAAACTGCTGAGCAGTCCGGAGGCGCAGAAGTTGCTCTGGGGTTTGATTGAGCGGGCGTTGTCGTGGGTGTTCGGCTGACCAAAGACGACCGCGATCGGCGGCGGTTAGCCCCCGCCGATCGCGGTATGGTCACCGCCGAGACGGCGATCGCGGCGGTGGCCGCAGTCGCGGTCTTTGGACTCCTGCTTGGCGGTATCGAGTTCATCGTCGGCAACACCCGGGCAAGCCAGACGGCCGGCGCCGCCGCCCGCCAGGTGGCCCGGGGTGACAGTCGAGAATCGGTGACGGCGAATGTTGGTCGGGCGATTCCGGGTGCCAGCGTCGACATCCGCGATGTGGGCGGTCTGACCGAGGTTCGCGTCGACGCACCACTGATGCTGCCGTTCGGACCCCGGGTCACCGTGTCGGCAACCTCGAGGGTTGGGCGCGAGCGGGTCGAGCAGTGAGGGGCGCTGAACCCGCTCGCCCTGCGCCGGCAGCGCGGGTGACTGATCTTGGCGCTGGAGTGGTCCTGATGCTGGCCTTGATTGCGGTTGCGGTGCTACTGGCGGCCGCGGGCGCAGTCGTTGCTGCTATCGCGCTGTCGCAGTCGCAGACATCTCAGGCGGCCGACCTCAGCGCCCTCGCGGGCGCGGAGGCCGCCGTTGACGGTCAGGACGGAGCGTGCTCGGCGGCTGCCGCGGTGGCGGGTAGGTCCGGGGTCACGTTGCTGTCATGTGAGGTGGCTGGCCTCGATGTCCAGGTGGTGGTTGTCAGGGCTGTACTGGGTCCCGGTCCGGGTCAGGTCGCCGCGACCGCCAGAGCGGGTCCACCCTGAATCGGCGAGGTCACTCCAACAGGCCCAGCAGCTGGGCCGCGCCAGCCTTGTCGAGCGGCTCGTTGCCATTGCCGCACTTGGGACTCTGGATGCATCGGGGGCACCCTCCCTCGCAGGGACACTCGACGATGGCCGTCCGGGTGGCCGGCAGCCAATCGTCGACTCGGTCGAACCCTCCGCGGGCGAACCCCGCCCCACCCGGGTACGCGTCGTAGACGAAGGCGGTACAGCCGTGGGTATCCGGATGGGCCTCAGTGGACAGCCCGCCGACATCCCAGCGGTCGCAGCTGACGACCAACGGCAGCAATCCGATGGCGGCGTGTTCGGCAGCGTGAACGGCACCTGCGAGATCGTCAAAACCGGTCAGTTCGGCGTCGGGAAGCGCCCACCAGCAGGCCGACGTCGTTAGGGTGCTGGCGGGCAGGTCCAGAGGTTCGGAGCCGATCACCGTGAAGGTGTCGGCCCGCCTCCGAAGGTAACTGTGGACGTGCGATGTCACGACGACAGTGCCGTGGCTGAACCGGCCTCGCCCGAGCTGGCGATGCCCATCCTCCGAGGTGACCCGCAATGAGGTGCTGGTCAGTGCCGTCGTCGTGTAGTCGAGCGACTCCTGGTGCACCAGCGCAACCGACTCTGTCAGCCTCAACTCGTCCACCAGGAAGGTATTGCCCTGGTGGACGTAAACGGCCCCGGCGTGCACGGTACGACCGGCCTGCGCGGCATCGACGGTGCCCAACAGGCGCCCGGTTCCGATCTCGACGATCTGAACGGCGCTGCCGCCGATGGCTCGGATGTCGGCTAACCCCACGGGCATCTTCCGATCGGTCCAGAACAGCCCGCGTGGGCGGCTGCGGAGCATTCCAGCAGTCACAAGCCCGTCGGCCACTGTCGACGCGGACGGGCCGAAGGACGCCAGATCCTGTTTGGTCAGCGGCAGTTCGGCCGCCGCCGCACACAACTGCGGGGCGAGCACGCTGGGGTTGGCGGGGTCGATCACCGAGACTTCCAACGGCTCCCCGAACACCGCATCCGGGTGCGCTACCAGGTAGCTGTCCAGCGGATCATCGGCGGCCACAAGCACCACCAGCGAGTCCCGGTCGGCCCGTCCGGCCCGGCCGGCCTGCTGCCAGAACGAGGTCCGCCGTCCCGGCCAGCCGCAGATCACAACCGCGTCCAGCCCGGAGATGTCCATCCCGACCTCCAGCGCGTTGGTGCTGGCGACCCCGACCAGGTCGCCGGAACGAAGTCGCGCTTCGATATCGCGCCGCTCTTCCGGCAGGAACCCGGCTCGGTAGGCCAACACCTGTCGGGACGGCGTGTGGTGGGACTCGGTCAGCAGGTCCTGGGCCTGCGCGGCGACCCACTCGACTCCCCTTCGGGAGGGTACGAACGCCAGCGTCGGCAGCCCAGCCGCCACGAACTCCGCGAGTAGCCGCGCCGATTCGCCCTGTGTCCCGAGTCCACCCTCGCGAGGTGCGGCCGGCTGTTCGAAGATGACGGTGCGGGCCGCCCGCGGAGAGGCATCTTGGATCACAGGGACCATTGGG
>JAUPKM010000357.1 GCA_030837445.1 Actinomycetota bacterium | reverse complement strand
TGACGCGGTGGTCCACTTCGCTGCCGAGTCGCATGTGGATCGATCAATCACAGGGGCTTCGGACTTCGTGCTGACCAACGTGCTGGGGACCCAGAAGATGCTGCAGGCATCGCTGGACGCAGGGGTCGGGACCTTCGTGCACGTCTCCACCGACGAGGTTTACGGTTCCATCTCCGAGGGCTCCTGGTCAGAGGACTTCCCGCTGGCTCCGAACTCGCCCTACTCGGCATCGAAGGCGGGCTCGGATCTCGTCGCGTTGGCCTACGGCACCACCTTCGGGATGGATGTCCGCGTGACCCGCTGCTCCAACAACTACGGCCCCTACCAGTTCCCGGAGAAGGTCATCCCGTTGTTCGTGACCAATCTGATGGACGGCATCCCAGTGCCGCTGTATGGCAATGGGCTCAACATTCGCGATTGGCTGCACGTCGATGATCACTGCCGGGGAATTGCGCTGGTGTTGGCCGCTGGTCGCAGCGGCGAGGTCTACAACATCGGCGGCGGCACCGAGTTGACGAATAAGGAATTGACCGGGCTGATCGTGTCGGCCATGGGCTACGACTGGGACATGGTCAACCCGGTCGCCGATCGCAAAGGGCACGACCTGCGCTACTCGGTCGACATCTCCAAGATTTCCGCCGAACTGGGCTACACGCCGGCGGTTCCGTTCGAAGTCGGCCTGGCGGACACGGTCGCCTGGTACCAGCAGAACGAGAAGTGGTGGCGTCCGTTGAAGGCCAACACTCCGGCCGCCCGATGAGCCGCTGGCTGGTGACCGGGGCCAACGGCCAGCTCGGTCACGATCTGATGGAGATCCTGCCGGCGGCGGGGCACTCGGCCGTCGGGTTGGACCTGCCAGAGATCGATATCACCGACCCTGACTCGGTCGCCGATGCGCTGCGACTCCACCGCCCGGACGTGGTGGTCAATGCTGCCGCCTATACCGCCGTCGATGCTGCCGAGCAGGACGAGCCGACAGCCCTGCAGGTGAACGGGGTAGGACCGGGCGTGCTGGCTGCCGCCATCGCGGCGGATCCGGACTTGGCAGAGACAGTCCTGGTGCAGGTAAGTACCGACTACGTTTTCGACGGAACCGCCCGCCGCCCCTACTCGGAGGACGCGACCCCCAACCCGGCGTCAGCCTACGGACGAACCAAGCTCGTCGGGGAGGAGGCGGCCAGGCTCGCCCTGCCTGATCGCCACTACATCGTCAGAACGGCCTGGCTCTATGGAGCGCATGGAGCCAACTTCGTGAAGACGATGTTGCGGCTGGAAGCGGCGCACGAAACCGTCTCCGTGGTGGACGATCAGTTCGGTCAACCCACCTGGAGCCGAGATCTGGCCAACCAGATCGAACTGCTGGTCACCTCCGACGCACCTGCCGGGGTTTACCACGGCACGGCAGGTGGCGCCACCAACTGGTTTGGCTTCACCCAACGGATTTTTGACCTGGCCGGTCACGACCCGGAACGGGTGCTTCCCACCAGCACAGCTGCCTTCCCGAGGCCTGCTCCGCGCCCGGCGTTCAGCGTCTTGGGGCACGACCGCTGGGCGACCGTCGGGTTGCCAGCCATGCGCAGCTGGGACGAAGCCTTGGGTGAGGCGCTGCCAGCAATCCTCGCCAACAACTGAGCTCGGCCAGTTGCGGGCCGCGGCGGCTGCCGGATTCCCTTCTCGGAGACTGCTGCGCTTTACGTCTCTGGGAAGGGAATCCGCCTACCACCGCTCCGTTCCGACTGGCGCACGGTCAGCCGATGGTGAGGGATTCTGCCCGGCCGGGGCAGGTTCGGGGGTGGCGGGACTCGAGGTATCGGTGAGCGGCGGAGAAGGGTTGCAGTCGGCGGCGCCAGATGTCTGCGACAACTGTTTGACCATCGGGGGTCCAGGCGAGCGTGTGGGTGCCCAGTGCGGCCAGTTCGAAATCCTGACCGCGCAGTCTGCGCCGGACGGCGCCGGGTCCGCGGGTGTGCGGATCCCAGTCGAGCAGCGTGCTGGCGATCCCGTAGTTGTCCGAGCAATCCTGCGCCGACCGCAGGCCCCGGACACGGTCAGCGTTGCCGGCCGGTCTGGCCAACACCGGGTCATGGAAGCGCTGTGTCGGCTGCTCCTGCCAGCCTCTGCCATTCACGGCTCGCCACTGCCGGAAGGCCGCGAAGGAGTCCGCGCCTCTGGTGCCGGTCAGGTACCAGTCAGTGTCCGCTGGATGCGTGGATAGCGACAACGCTGGGTCGACAACGCCGACTGGGAGGGTGCGGTCCAGCGAGACCCAAGGCTCTCCCGGTTCGTTGAAACCGTAGACGTAGGCCTGCGGATCGCAGGTCTCCACGGTGGCCAACCACCGGAACCCAGTATCCGTTCCGGTCGCATCATGGATCTGCGGAAACGAGTAGTGATGGCCGCTCATCCGGACGACGTCCCGCTGCACAACCTTCCCACCCTGAATTCGCAGCGCCACGATGCACCCGAGCCCACGCCAGCGATGCATCTCCTCCACGAAAATCCAGACAGCGCCGCGGCCGTCGCGAAGCGGGAATGGATCGGCCCAGAACCGGTCACGTTCCGGTGCGGCCAGCAGAGTTCCCGTCGGCGGGGCGCCGACCAGTAGCTCGTCCAGACTCTGCTGCAGCAGGACAATGCCCCACTGCCGCTCGTAGGCCAGACCGCGGGCGATCCGGGAGAAGTCCACCACGGGTCAAGGATCGCATGGCGCTCATGCGCCACAGTCGTGGTAGACCTGCTCAAGCCTGCGCACCCAGAGCTCCTCGGTGAAGTTACGTTCGAACCAGGCGCGGCAGCGGCGGCGCAGGACGGCGCCACCGCTGTCCGCCCAGGCCATCCCGGCGAGCAGGTCGCCGGTGGCCAGTTGCGGCTCGGCCGCGGTTGGCGGACTGTCGGCGGACACTGTGCGGGCCACGTCGGCCGCCACGAACGGACTCGCGTGTGGGCTGGTTCGTGTCATCAATACCGGCAGGCCGGCTGCCAGTGCTTCCACCACCACCAGTGGCACCGCCGCCTCTGGGCAGAGGCCGGCGAAGATCAACCCTGAATAGCCCGGCATTTCGTCCCGCAACTGGTGTGCCGGCAGGGCGCCGCGCAACTGCACATCGGGACCGGCCAGCCGCTCCAACTCCGCACGCTGCGGCCCGTCACCGACGAGGTCAAGCCTGTGCCCGACGGGCCAGCCGCGCAGCAGCTCTGCGAATCCCTTCTCCGCCCGCAGTCGCCCGACGGCCAGCCAGCGCGGCCGCCCGGGAGGCGGCTGTTCGCTGACGACACCCCCGCTGACGCCGTTCGGCACGGTGACCAGCCGGGCACCGGGTAGGCCGAACTGCCGAAACGTGTCGGCGGCGAAATCCGACAGAGCAATCAGTCGATCTGCCCTGGTCAGCAGCACATTGCTGGCCAGCCCTCGGGCGTTCCGAACCGCTACCGGTAGCGTCGCGAATCGCGAATCCCGGTAGCAGGCGTGTTCAATCGCGGACCAAGGCTTCCCTTCGGGGCAGTCGGTACAGACGCGACCGTCGCGAAACAGCAACCCATTGGCACAGATCGGTCGAAAGTTGTGCAGCGTGTGCACAACCGGAGTGGGCCAGGCTGTCAACCAACCCGTGCCAATGTTCGGCACCGTGTTGTGGATGTGGACAACCTGCGGGTCGAACCGCGCCAGCCGCAGGGTCGGATCCGGCCCTGCACCGGTGGCCGTCTGGAAGGCGGCCCGGATCGGATA
>JAUPKM010000356.1 GCA_030837445.1 Actinomycetota bacterium | reverse complement strand
CGCTGGGCTGCAACAAGTACCGGTTCAACAGCCACGAGTTCGGCGAGATCGGCGGGATTCCGCGACTGCTCGACGTGGGCCAGTGCAATGACAGTTACTCCGCCATCCGGATCGCGCTGGCACTGGCGGAAGCTTTCGACTGTGGCGTCAACGATCTGCCGCTGAGCCTGTTCGTTTCCTGGTTCGAGCAGAAGGCCGCCGCCGTGCTGTTGACGCTGCTGTCCCTGGGAATCCGCAACATCCGTCTGGGTCCGACCCTGCCTGCTTTCCTCACTCCGGCAGTGGTGGACATCCTGGTGGAGAAGTTTGCGCTCAAGCCCATCGGCGACCCGGCAGAGGATCTCGCCGCCGCGATGGCGGGTGCGTGATGAGCGGTGCCCTCGGGCAAGCTGACCCGGTGCAGACCGATGCGGTAGCGGGATACGACATCACCCTGGTGACCGCCGACGGACAGGAGTCGACGCTGCATTGCGGCGCCGGCACCAGCGTCCTGACGGCAGCTGAGCAGGCCGGCTTGGTACTCAAGTCGGCCTGCCAGGGGGGCGGTTGCGGGGCCTGCTCCGCGGTGCTCACCGCCGGCCGGGTCGAGATGGGCGATCACGACCCCGACGTCATCGAAGTGCCGGAGGACGAGGGCGGGATCCTGTTGTGCAGCAGCTTTCCCCGCGAGGACTGCCGCATCGAACTGCCATACGACGCTGCAAAGATCGTCACCGCGCCGCCGACTAGGCATGACGCCGAGATCACCGGACTGCACCGGGTCGCCGACGGGGTGATGCGGGTGACGCTGACGCTGCGACCGGCGGAGGACGGATCGTCCTCGGCGGACTTCGAATCCGGTCAGTTCTTCCGGGTGACGGTGCCGGATGCTGGCCCGGGTGTTGTACCGGGCACTTCGCCGAGTGTGGTGCCGGGCAGCGAGGTCCGCCGGGCGTACTCACCGGCCAATGTCGCCAACTGGGATGGGGAGTTGGAGTTCTTCATCCGACTGCTGCCCGGTGGCGCCATGTCGGAATACCTGTCCGCGCACGCCGGGGTGGGGGACGTCCTCACCGTGTCGAGCGCGGACGGCGAGTTCGTGCTGGCGGAGAACGGACTTCGGCCGCGGTGGTTCCTGGCCGGCGGAACCGGGCTGTCCCCGTTGCTGTCGATGCTGCGCAAGATGGCGGAGTGGGGAGACCCGCAGCCCGCCCGGCTGTTCTTCGGTGTCACCCGGCACGGCGAGGTATTCGCGCAGGACGAGATCGCCGCACTCGCCGAGATACTGCCCGACTTCCACGCCGAAACCGTGGTGTGGAATGCGGATCCGGCGTGGACTGGTCCCGTGGGCAACCCCGTCGAGATGGCGGCCGCCGAGTTGGCCATGCTCGACGAGATGCCCGATGTCTACATTTGCGGTCCGCCGCCGATGACTGACGCGGCCGTCGCGGCGCTGACCGCCGCTGGTGTGCCGACGGAACAGATTCACCTGGAAAGGTTCTCGTCCTCCAACTGAGCCGGATCGCGGGAGCCGGGTGGCCAGATGGAGGGTGCAGCGTGTTACCCCTCGATGCTCAGGGCTTGGGTGGGGCAGTTCTCGCAGGCTTGCTCCAGATCGATGCGGCGGTCGGCCGGAACGTCGTCCATCAGGATGTTCAGTGCGCCGTCCGGACCGATCTCGAAGATGTCCGGGGCGGTCGCCTCGCACAGCCCGATCGAGGAGCACTTGGTGCGGTCGACGACGATCCTCATCGTGCCTTCTCCGGGGTGAACTCGGCCTGCATGGACATCACGGTGTGGAAGAAGTTGCCGTTGCCCAGTTCCGGCTCGCCGACGGTGCGGATGTCGGGCATCCGGGTGAGCAGTTCGCGGAAGGTGGCGGTGATCTGACGCCGCGCCAACTGGGCGCCGAGGCAGTGATGGATGCCGCCGCCGCCGAACGCCACGTGTTTGTTCGGCCAGCGCGAAAGGTCCAGGCGCTCAGGATGATCGAACACCTCGGGATCCCGATTGGCCGAGGAGTAGAACATGATCACCTTGTCGCCCTCGGTGATGTGGTGCCCGCCCAGATCGGTGTCGTGTGCGGCGGTGCGCCGGAAGGTCATGATGGGCGTGGCCCACCGGATAATCTCCTCGACGGCCATCGGAAGGCGGCCGTCCAGGTCTTCCATCAGCCAGGCGCGCTGCTCGGGGAAGTCGGTGAGTGCCTTCATGCCGTGGCTGATGGACTGTCGCGTGGTGTCGTTGCCGGCGATGATCAGCAGTGCGAAGATCGACGAGATCTCGTCATCGGTGAACCGCTCCCCGTCGACCTCGGCCTGCACCAGTGCGGTCATCAGGTCGTTCTCCGGCTTGTTGCGGCGCTGGGCGATCAGTTCGTGGGCGATTCCGTGCACGGTCATGGTGGTCTGCGCCAACCGGGCCAGCGGTTCGGCGCCCTGTAGCAGACGGGGGTCGCGCCAGCCGTCGGCGAACTGCGACTCGTAGGCGACGGTGCGCCGGTGCTCTTCGGGGATTCCCACCATGTCGCAGATGTTGTTCATCGGAACCAGGGTCGCCACCTCGGTGACGAAGTCGATCCGACCCCTGTCACCCCCTTTCCTGATGGCGTCATCGACGATGCGCCGCGAGTTGTCGATGATGTGCGCGTCGATCCGTGCCAGTTGTTTAGGGGTGAAGGCGGCGGCCATCAGCCGGCGGATCTTGGTATGGCGCGGCGGGTCCATCGCGATGAAACCCTGCGCGGCGTCGAGCATTTCGGGCGGGAACGACTCGAAGGTGATGCCTTTGCCGGACAGGAAGTCGGCCGGGCGGCGGGTGACCTCCACCAAATCGGCGTGCCGGACCACGGCCCAGAAGCCCTGGTCGTTGGGGTCCTCGAACATCCCGTTCTTGACCGGGCGGTGCCAGGAGATGGGCCGGTTGGCTCTGAGTTCGGCGAAGGTCCTCTCGCGGTCCTCGGCGGTGCCCTCCCAGAACGCGTGCGAGGAGAGGTCGGCCGGGTCGTACGGGCGTTCGGCGCGGGTGAGGGCGGCGGTCATGGGGTCATCTCCTGTGGGCTGCGTCACCAAGAAGCGTCTGTCGAAAAGTGCAAAATGTCAAGCACTGATGACAAATTACTTTAAAATGTCGTGTCGCGGGTTAGACTGGCGGCATGACCTCCGTTGATCTGCGTGCCGAAACCCGTGCATACGCGCGTTCGAGGCTGCGCGAGTTGGCCCTCGACGCCGCCCGGCGGGTGGTACTCGAACGAGGGTGGGCCGCGGTCCGGATGGGCGCCATCGCGTCCGAGATCGGTATCAGCCGGCAGAGCCTGCACGCCGAGTTCGGCACCAAGGACGATCTCGGCAACGCCCTTGTCCTGCGCGAGACGGAGGAGTTCTTCAAGGGAGTTCGGGCCCGCTTCGCCGAGCACCCAGGGGATCTGGCCGGCGCGGTCTCCGACGCCGCGGAGTACCTGGTGTCGGTAGCCCGGGATAACCCCTTGGTGGGAACGATCTTGACGGGAGCGCCGGCCGGCGGGGACGTGTCGTTCCTGTCGCTGTTGACCGTTCGTGGCGAGACGCTGATCGACAACGCCAGCGCAGTCGTTCGCGGGTGGGTCACCGAGCAGTGGCCGGCGGCGGATCCCGAGGATGTGCGGGTGATGGTGGAATCCGTTGTGCGCCTGTGCCTGAGTCACGTTCTGACCCCGACCAAGTCCCCGGCGGATGTCGGGGCGGATCTGGCACTTGTTGCGTGCCGGTGCCTGCCGGTTTAGCCGTGCCCTACCCGGACCCCTGGTTCTGCCGGACAGATGGGGAACCCTTCGGGTTCTTGACGGAGAACTCCTGTTCGGGTCTGCCGGTGGCACCGTAGCGCAATCCCACCGCTACGTCGCCGGAGGTGGCCAGACCGGCCAGATAGCGTTGAGCGGTTGCCCGGGACACCCCGGTCTCGGCCGCCACTTCGGCGGCCGACATCGGACCGTCGGCAGCGGCCAATGCCTGCAGCACAACCTGTTTGGTGGGCGACGGCGCGGCCGGCGAGCGCTGCACCGCAATCCGCGGCCGCAGCGCGTCCAGGGCGGCGTCGACGTCGGCGGCGGCGAGGTTGTTGCCGGACAGGATCCGGCGGTAGCGCGCGTAGCCGGAGAGACGCGCGGCGAGTTCGGCCGGTCCGAATGGTTTGACGAGGTAGCTCAGCGCACCGGCAGCAAGCGCCGCCCGGATCGTCTCGGCTTCGGTGGATGCGCTCAATACGATGCTGTCGCAGCGTGATTCGCGCACGAAGTCGATCCCTGATCCGTCGGGGAGGTATACGTCGACCAGCGCCAGATCGAATGCCGCGGCCTTGCGGGCCGCCGCGACGGTATTGGCGTTGCCGACGACGGTGAACCCGGGCAGCGCCTCGACGATCCCGGCGTGCATGTTGGCGACCCGGAAGTCGTCCTCGACGATCAGAACCCGCAGATTCATGTTGCCCATGTGTTACTCCGGCCCCTACTCCGCCATGACACCCGGAAGCCGGGCAATGAATTCCGCGCCGCACAACTCCGAACCCGGCGTACTGGGACTGGACAGCCAGATGTCGCCGCCGAGCGTCCGGGAGATCTGGCGGGACAGCGTCAGTCCGATACCGCGACCTCCCGGGAGATCGGATGCCGGCTTGGTCGAGGTGCCTTCGAGGAAGATCCGGTCCACGAGGTCATCGGCCACCCCGTCGCCGCTGTCGGCGACCGTGATGTGCAGGG
>JAUPKM010000355.1 GCA_030837445.1 Actinomycetota bacterium | reverse complement strand
TCCACAGCGACGCCGGTGATTCGGGGTGGGTGACGCCGGTGTCATCCCAGGCTCGAGCGGTCACGTGCAGGGGTCCCGGTTGGACCTCCACGGCCAAAGACCACATCCGCCAGGTCCATCGGTTGGCCGCAGGCTCCAGCAGAGCCTGATGCCAGGTGTGGCCCTCATCGAGAGAGACATCGACACGACTGATGGCTCGACCGCCGGCCAGAGCCCACCCGCGAACGGTCAGCGGTCCGGCGGGAATCTCGGCGCCGTCGCCGGGCACCAAGATGTCGCAGTTGAGTGGAAGAGACGACATCGAGATGCCATCTCCCCGCGATGCGGTGTCGGGGTCCGCCTCGGGGGGAAGGATCCGATAGTCCAGTGCCTGGAAGTAGTTCTCGGACGGTTCGGGCTGCACCGTGATGGCACTAACCCACTTCACGCTGCGGGCCCCGATGTATCCAGGCACCACCACCCGCACCGGGCCGCCGTGGATGCGGGGCAGCGGTTGGCCGTTCATCTCCCATGCCAACAGCACTTCAGACGACATCGCCTTGCTCAGCGGGATGGAGCTGCCATAAGACTGAACGGGCCGGGCCTCCTGCGCCACGTCGGGGGCTGCGAACGCGACATGCAGGCCGTCCTGGTGCTGGACTCCTGCTGCGTCCAGGACATCGGCCAACCTGACCCCGCGCCACTCGGCGGTCGAGATCGCCCCGTGCGCCCACGGCTCCTTGCCGGGGATCGCACGCACCTCCAGAAGTTCCGCGCGGCGGTTCCCGGCACAGGCCAGCGTCGCCACCACCGATGTGGCGTCAAACTCCCGCTTCAGTTGGTCGAGAGTCAGCGTGAGGGGCTTCTCCGTCAGTCCGCCGACCGTCAGCTTCCACTTCTCGGGACTGATGTCGGGGAACGGACCGTGATTGCGGGTGAAGAACGCGTGCACATCGGTGATCTCACCCGCAGCGAGCACTTCGGCGGGCGGCTCCGCGTTGAAAGGCGCCTCGTTGCGCACGATCATGTCGGGGCGCTTATCCCACATCAAGTCTCCCTCGGCCGAAGTATCCGGACCGAGTATTCACCACCGGCCACCTACCCGCGAACGAATTTCTGCCCGCACGGACGGCTTCTTGTCGCCGACCGGGCTTACACTCACGGAAGCCACGCCAAGGCTGCTGGGGAATCACTATCAGGGGGTTTCGAATGTATTTACTGGTCCGTTCATGCTGCGCCAAAGTCGCGCTTGCAACCGCCATCACGACGACGGTTACCGCCGCCCATCCGGCGGCGCACACCCTCGGCAACCCTGACATCAGGTCGTCGTATCCCTCGGTTGAAATCTCGGCTCTGGTCCTGGCCGGCATCGAAACCGCGCTCGCTGAGGCAGATTCGCCATCAGCTCAGCCGACGGCTGCAACAGTCGACCCGCCGGCCGACACAACCCGAGCCGTCACACCGGCAGCATCCGCTATCGGCGATGGCCTGTACGACATCGTCCGGGGTATCGCTTTCTGGGCTGGCGTCGCTCTGCTCCCGGCCTGGTGGATCGCATTCCCTGTCACATTTCCGATCGGGTACTTCGTCGGGCAAGAGATTCTCTTCCCGGCACCACCGAATTACAGTGACTTCATGGGCCTTCGGTCCCTTGGCATGCTGCTCTCCGCGGTCGCCTTGCCACCCCTTTTGGCCGCACACTTTGTCCCCGCGCGAACGTCCTCGACGACTGCCGCCACCACCCCCGCGGCATCGGTCGTGCGCTCGTCCGCGGCAGCAACCGATGATTCGGCGGTCAGATCCGATGGGTCTGCAGTTCACAGCATCGCGGCGGCAGTTCGGGATACGCCCCAACGGGTTGAGCCAGCAGGCGCCGCACCATCGGCAGACGTCACCGGGGAACGGTCTCACGATGGGCGGGCCGGCGATCCCCCCGTGTCGAGCGGGAATACCGTCCCCTCGCGGCGAGTGGCGGAAGGCAGGCAGAGCCACCCGCGAAACACCGCCGCACCCCGTGAGCGGAAGAACCGCGCCAGTGCGGCCGCCGATGCTGCCAGCTACTGAACGGGACAGGCGTACTGCATCGCGACGGTCATCAGTCGCTGTTGTGCGCCCGGTCCGATAACCCCCTGGGCGGCCAATTCCAGCCCGATGTAACCCGGGATTCCGCCCACACACGCCTGGTGTGCCACCCGCCACGCGGTGTCAGGATTCAGATTGAACCCGTTGCGTTGCAGCGCCTGCATGTAAGTGTCGAACTCAGGGGTGCCCTGCTCCGGGATGGCACCGACCGTACCGGCCAAGGCAACAGCGACAATCACGGCCCCGATCAGCGGTGTAATCACACGCTTCATATTCATCCCCCTGATGTGTATTCGGTCGTTGCCTCCACGGTCGCACAACCCCCTGGACCGGGCTGCGGAATTGCAGAAGCACAGGTGGCCGGCAACTGCGGGAGACAGCGCTTCGGGCGCCAGTACCGATCGCCCAGACGGGCAGAAGCTCCTTGAGGCGCCACGGGGTCCGTCGTCGTCCACGATCGGACCGGCGCACATCGGTACGACTGGAGTGCAGATTCTTCAGATCAGGTGTGGTGGTCCCGGCTGGGATCGAACCAGCGACCTTCCGCGTGTGAAGCGGACGCTCTCCC
>JAUPKM010000354.1 GCA_030837445.1 Actinomycetota bacterium | reverse complement strand
TCGCGCACAGAAGGCGCCACTGGTGGTCAAGGCCGACGGCCTCGCCGCGGGCAAGGGCGTCGTGATCTGTTCGACCACCGACGAAGCGGTGCAGACCGCCGAAGACATGTTCGCCGGCCGTTTCGGCAATGCCGGCGACCTGGTCGTGGTCGAGGAGTTTCTCGAAGGCGAGGAAGCCAGCTTCATCGCGATGGTCGACGGCAGGACCGTGCTGCCGCTCGCCACTTCGCAGGACCACAAGCGCCTGCGCGATGGCGACGCAGGCCCGAACACGGGCGGCATGGGTGCCTATTCGCCATTGCCGTGGGCGCCGGCGGGACTGGTGTCGGAAGTGGTCGACACCGTCGCGCAACCCGTGATCGATGAACTCGCCGATCGCGGAACGCCCTTCGTGGGCCTGCTCTACGCCGGGCTTGCGCTGACCCCGGACGGCGTCAAGGTGATCGAGTTCAACGCCCGGTTCGGGGACCCGGAGACGCAGGCGGTACTGCCGTTGCTGGATTCCCCCCTCGGCCAGGTCCTTGCGGCCGCCGCGGGCGGTGACCTGAGCCGCGGTCCTCGGCTGGTGTGGCGCAGTGGCGCGGCCGTCGCGGTGGTGCTGGCCGCCGAAGGCTACCCGGGGACCCCGACTGTCAGAGATCGGATCGACGGGCTCGCCGCCGCTGAAGCGCTACCCGACGTGCATATCCTGCACGCCGGAACAACTATCGAGGACGACACCCTGGTGTCGGCGGGTGGTCGAGTGCTCAGCGTCGTTGGCCTCGGGGAAGACCTGACCGAGGCGCGCACGAACGCCTACGCCGGAATCGAGCTGGTGGAACTGCGCGGTAGCAGTTACCGCACCGATATCGCCAGGGACGCGGCCGAGGCGGATTCGTCGGCGGCTTCGGATATGGCGCCGGATGCGGATGCGGCGCCGGAGCCGGACGTGCAGGTAGACCCCCTGCCGGAGTCGACTTCGGAGGCGGAACTGTCTTGACCGGAACCGACCCGATCCCGAACGTACTGGCTGGCCGCTACGCCTCCGCTCGGATGACGAACCTCTGGTCCCCGCGGCACAAGGTGGTGCTCGAGCGTCGACTGTGGCTGGCGGTGCTGTCGGCCCAGCGGGACCTCGGGATCGACGTGCCGGTGGTCGCACTCGACGACTACCGGCGAGTGATCGACGATGTCGACCTGAACTCGATAGCGGCTCGCGAGCGGGTCACCCGACACGACGTCAAAGCGCGGATCGAGGAATTCAACGCGCTCGCGGGCCACGAACACATCCACAAGGGAATGACCAGCCGCGACGTCACCGAGAACGTTGAGCAGTAGCAGATCCGAGAAGCACTCGAGCTGGTGCGAGGCAAATCCGTGGCCGTTCTGGCCCGGTTGGCCCGAAGGGCCGCCGAGTATTCCGACGTCCCTATGACCGGCCGCTCCCACAACGTGGCGGCGCAGGCCACCACCCTGGGCAAGCGCTTCGCCAGCGCCGCCGACGAGCTACTCGCCGCCCACCGACGGGTCGAGGAACTACTGCTGCGCTACCCGCTGCGGGGAATCAAGGGCCCGGTCGGTACCTCCCAGGACATGCTGGATCTGCTCGACGGTGACGCCGACCGACTGGCCGATCTGGAGGCGAGGGTGGCCGACCACCTCGGCTTCGATCTGACCCTGACCAGTGTCGGCCAGATCTATCCGCGATCGCTGGACTTCGATGTGGTCTCCGCACTCGTACAGGTGGCGGCCGGGCCGTCCTCGCTGGCCACCACTATCCGGCTGATGGCCGGCAACGAACTGGTCACCGAAGGGTTCCAACCGGGCCAGGTCGGGTCGAGTGCGATGCCGCACAAAATGAATGCCCGATCGTGTGAGCGGATCAACGGCTTCAGCGTGATTCTTCGCGGCTATGCGTCGATGACCGGTGAACTGGCCGGCTCGCAGTGGAATGAAGGCGACGTGTTCTGCAGCGTGGTGCGACGGGTGGCGTTGCCGGACGCGTTCTTCGCCATCGACGGGCTGCTCGAAACAACATTGACGGTCTTGGATGACTTCGGCGCCTTCCCGGCGGTGATCTCCCGGGAACTCGACCGGTACCTGCCGTTCCTAGCGACCACGAAGGTGCTGATGGCTGCCGTCCGAGCGGGCGTCGGGCGGGAGACGGCGCACGAAGCCATCAAGGAGCACGCTGTCGACGTGGCGCTGGCGATGCGTGAGACCGCAGCCAGCGGAGGTGAAGCCCTGCTATCGAGGCTGGCCGCCGACGATCGGCTCGGGCTCGCCGAAGCGGACCTGGGGGCATTGCTCGCGGAACCGTTGGAGTTCACCGGTGCCGCCCGGATCCAGGTGGCCGCGATTGTCGCCCAGGTGGCACGGATAGTGGCGGCTGATCCGGAGGCGGCGGGCTACAACCCCGAGCCGATTCTTTAGGCAGGTCAGGCCGGTGCGACCGGGTCGGCCGAGCCGACTAGCGTGCTGGTTGTGCCGACGAATGTGATCCCGCCGCCTGACTACACGCTCCCTGCCGGGTACTCCCACCTGTACTCGGGCAAGGTTCGCGACCTGTGGCGTACTCCCGAGGACCTGCTGCTCTTCGTCGCGTCCGATCGGATCTCGGCCTACGACTGGGTGCTACCGACGCCCATCCCGGACAAGGGTCGGATTCTGACCCAGGCCAGTCTCTGGTGGTTCGACCAACTGTCCGACATCTGCGGCAACCATGTCGTGTCCACGGATGTGCCGGACGCCGTGGCTGGCAGGGCGATGATTTGCCGGCAGCTCGAGATGTACCCGGTGGAGTGCGTGGCGCGCGGCTACCTGACGGGATCCGGCTTGGCCGACTACCTCGCCAAAGGCGAGGTCTGCGGCGTGGCGCTCGGCCCAGGCCTGGTCGACGGCTCGCGACTGCCGGAGCCGATCTTCACCCCCGCCACGAAGGCCGCCCTCGGTGACCACGACGAGAACATCTCGATCGCGGACGTGCGTGCCGCGGTCGGGGGGGACACGGCTGACCGCCTCCGATTGACGACTCTGGCCTTATATGCGCGGGCGGAAATGATCGCCCGCGCTCGGGGGATAATCCTCGCCGACACCAAGTTCGAATTCGGCCACGACGGTGACGGTCGCCTCACACTGGCCGACGAAGTGCTGACGCCGGATTCCTCGCGCTATTGGCCCGCCGCCGGCTGGCTGCCCGGGAGGACACAACCCTCGTTCGACAAGCAGATAGTCCGCGATTGGCTGACGTCGCCGGCGTCGGGCTGGGACCGAGGCTCCGACGCGCCTCCGCCGGAGTTGCCAGCGGAGGTCGTGGAGCGTACCCGCGCGCGGTACGTCGAGGTGCTCGAGTTGCTTACCGGCCAACCGCTCGCCTGAGTCGGCGCCGAATTCAGCCTCATGCGGCTGTATTCGGCGGGAAGCGCCGATTCCTGCGCCGGGGCCTGGGTCAAGACGGGAGCCACCGCAAGCAGCCGAGTCGCCACCCTGACGCGGGACCGCAACAATGGAGCCACCGGACGCAACAGGAAGGCACCACCATGGTCTACACGTCAGCCGAATCCTCCACCGACAAGTATCTGAGTGATGAGGAGTTGGCGCGGATCGACGCCTGGTGGCGGGCGAACATGTACATGACGGTGGGCCAGATCTACCTCAAGGACAACGTCCTGTGTCGACAGGTCCTCGACAGCGAGGACATCAAACCTCGGCTACTCGGCCACTGGGGTACCTCGGCCGGCCTCGGTTTCATGTACTCGCATATGTCCCGGGCGATCCGCGAGCGAGGCCAGAAAACGGTGTTCTTCACCGGACCCGGGCACGGCGGACCATCACTGACGGCAGCGTCGTGGCTGGAGGGGACCTGGACGGACGCCTACCCGGACACACCGCAGGACGCACATGGAATGCGGACCCTGTTCCGCAGGTTCAGCGCCCCCGGCGGTATCCCGAGCCACGTCAGCGTGACAACTCCCGGGTCGATCCACGAGGGTGGCGAGCTCGGCTACGTGTTGGTGCACGCCTTCGGCGCCGTGATGGACAACCCGGACTTGCTCGCGCTGGCGGTCGTCGGCGATGGTGAGGCGGAGACCGGCCCGCTGGAGGGATCGTGGAAGGGAATCTCGTTCATCAACCCGGAGCATGACGGTGCGGTATTGCCGATCCTGCACCTGAACGGCTACAAGATTGCCGGCCCGACCGTGCTGGCCCGCAAGGATCCGGCCGAGGTGAGGTCCCTGCTCGAAGGGCACGGGTACGACGTGATGGAGGTGTCCGGTGACGACCTGCCCGGGATGCACCACCGATTCGCCCAGACCCTCGATACCGCGCTGGACAAGATCGCAGCCATCCAGAAGGACGTTCGAACGAATGGCTTCAAACAGCGCCCGCATTGGCCGCTGATCGTGCTGCGCAGCCCGAAAGGGTGGACCGGTCCGGAAAATGTCGACGGCGTGCAGGTGACTGACTCGTGGCGCGCCCACCAGGTCCCGCTGAGCGGGGTGAAGGGCAATCCGGAGCACTTGGCGATCCTGCAGAAGTGGATGACCTCCTACCGCCCCGAGGACCTGTTCGACGACACCGGCGCACCGGTGGAACTCGTGCTGTCCAATGTGCCCGACGGCGACCTACGGATGTCGGCCGCACCCAGCGCCAACGGCGGCAAGGTATCGAAGCCGCTGAAGTTGCGAGGGTTCGAGAACTACGGCGTCGCGGTGGAGAGTCCTGCCACCGAGCGGATGGAGAGCCCGCGGGCGCTCGGGGCGATGATGCGCGATATCTACGTGGACAACCCCACCAGTTTCCGGGTTTTCTGCCCGGACGAGACGAACTCGAACCGTATCGGAGAGGTGTTCGAAGTCTCCGACCGCGGCTTCATGGAACACCTAATCCCGGAGGACGTGAAGATCTCGCCACAGGGCAGGGTGATGGAGGTGCTCAGCGAGCACAACTGCCATGGCTGGTTGGAGGCCTACACTCTCACCGGCAGGCACGGGCTTTTCGCCACCTACGAGGCATTCGCGATGGTCAGCGCATCGATGACCATCCAGCACGGGAAATGGCTGGAGGAGGCCCGCGATCTCGATTGGCGGGAGCCGGTACCCAGCCTGAACATCCTGCTCACGAGCACCTGTTGGCGCAACGACCACAACGGTTTCAGCCATCAGGGTCCCGGCCTCATCCAGAACGTCATCACCAAGCGCGGAGAGGTGGCCCGGGTCTACCTGCCGCCGGATGCCAACTGCCTGCTGAGCGTCGCCGACCACTGCTTCACCAGCGACAACTACCTCAACCTGATCGTGATCGACAAGCAGCCGCAACTGCAGTACCTGACGATGGACGAGGCCATCGAGCACTGCACCCGCGGGGCCTCGGTCTGGGATTGGGCTGGAAACAGTGATGGCTCGTCGGATCCCGATATCGTGCTGGCCTGCGCCGGGGACGTCGTCACGATGGAGACCATCGCGGCCGCGGATATCCTCAAGCAAAAGGCACCACAATTGAAGATCCGGGTCGTCAACGTGGTTGACCTGATGACCTTGCACCGTCCCAAGGACCACCCGCACGGGATGAGCGACCTGCAGTTCCGTGAGCTCTTCACCGACACCGTCGACGTGGTCTTCGCCTTCCACGGCTACCCCGGCGCCATCCACCAACTCGTCCACGGCCGCCCGGACGCAGATCGATTCCACGTCCGCGGTTTCGAGGAGGAGGGCACCACCACGACACCGTTCGACATGGTCGTGCGCAACCACGCGAGTCGGTACCACCTGGTGATCGACGCCCTGAACAACTCCCCGCGGGCAGTTCCGGGGGCAACTGAACTGGCGGCCTGGTGCAACCAGCAACTGGCCAAACACGAGAAGTACGTGGTGGAGAACCTGGCAGATATGCCGCAGGTCGACAACTGGTCACTCGGGGACCCGCTGGAGCAGTGACGTGCGCCTCCCGGCACCCTCGGCCGGGATCGTTAGGCTGTTACCCGCACCCCCGAGCGCAGCCGACAGCTAGGAGCACCTCGTGGCCCGCATCATCGTCGACGTCCATCTGAAGCCAGAGATCCTGGATCCACAGGGCCGAGCCGTGCAGGGAGCGCTGGGTCGGCTGGGCCTCGGCGCGGTTTCCTCTGTCCGGCAGGGCAAGCAGTTCGTGATCGACGTCGACGGTGATCTCGACGCAGCCACCGAGCAGCACCTGCACACGCTGGCAGACACGTTGCTCTGCAATCCCGTGATCGAGGACTACACGATGCGTACCGTCACCGAGGAGCCTGCGTGAGCGACGTGGCGGGCACCTTGGACAGTGCCGAGGACGGCGCAGGTGTCGCCGCGACCGGCGCGCGGATCGGCGTGGTCACCTTTCCCGGCACCCTCGACGATGTCGACGCAGCTCGCGCAGTCCGGCTCGCCGGCGCCGAACCGGTCTCGCTCTGGCACGGCGACGCCGCTCTGCACCGGGTCGACGCCGTTGTCCTGCCGGGTGGCTTCTCCTACGGCGACTACCTGCGATGCGGAGCCATCGCCCGGTTCGCGCCGGTGATGGAACCGCTGGTGGCCGCCGCCGAGGGTGGACTACCTGTACTCGGCATCTGCAACGGCTTCCAGATCCTCTGCGAGAGTCACCTGCTACCCGGCGCGCTGACCCGGAACGGGTCGCTGCACTTCGTCTGCCGCGACCAACTCCTGCGGATCGAACGGGTCGACACCGCGTGGACCTCGGCCTTCGACCAGGGCGAGGAGATCGTGATCCCGCTGAAGAACGGTGAAGGCTGCTACGTCGCCGACGAAGCGACTCTCGATGAACTGGAAGGCGAGGGCAGAGTGGTGTTCCGCTACCTCGACGTCAATCCGAACGGGTCGCGCCGGGACATCGCAGGGATCTCGAATGCGCGCGGCAACGTGGTCGGCCTGATGCCCCATCCGGAGCACGCGGTGGAACCCTTGACCGGCCCGACCACCGACGGGCTCGGCCTATTCGTCTCGGTGCTCGACTCACTGCTGGTGGCGCACGCATGACCGGCCAGCTCGACACCGTCGCCGGCGCCGCAGCCACCCCGCAGACCCCCCAACCCTGGGCCGATCTTGGGCTGAAAGCCGATGAGTACCAACGTATCCGCGATATCCTCGACCGCCGCCCCACGAACTCCGAACTGGCCATGTACTCGGTGATGTGGAGCGAGCACTGTTCCTACAAATCATCCAAGGTGCACCTCAGACAGTTCGGCGAGAAGGCTCCGGAATGCGACGCGCTGCTGGTCGGAATCGGCGAGAACGCCGGCGTCGTCGACATCGGTGATGGCCTCGCGGTCACGTTCAAAGTGGAGTCCCACAATCACCCGTCGTATGTCGAGCCCTACCAGGGGGCGGCGACCGGCGTCGGCGGGATCGTGCGGGACATAATCTCGATGGGCGCCCGCCCGGTGGCCGTGATGGACCCGTTGCGGTTCGGGCCGGCCGACGCCGAGGACACCAGCCGAGTGCTGCCCGGAATCGTCGCCGGAATCGGCGGCTACGGCAACTGCCTCGGGCTGCCCAATATCGGCGGCGAGATCGTGTTCGACCCCAGCTACCTCGGCAACCCGCTGGTGAACGCGCTTGCAGTCGGCGTGCTGCGGCACGAGGACATCCACCTCGCCAGCGCCCGCGGCCTGGGAAACAAGGTGATCCTCTACGGCGCCCGCACCGGCGGGGACGGCATCGGAGGCGTGTCGGTATTGGCCAGCGAGACATTCGACGCCGACGGACCCGCCAAACGACCCAGCGTGCAGGTCGGCGACCCGTTCATGGAGAAGCTGCTGATCGAGTGCACGCTGGAGGTACTTGGCGCCGGACTGGTGGAGGGTATCCAGGACCTCGGTGGCGCGGGCCTCTCCTGCGCGACCAGCGAACTGGCGAGTAACGGCGACGGCGGGATGGCCGTCGAGCTCGACACCGTGCCGTTGCGGGATGCGTCGCTGTCGCCGGAGGAAATCCTGATGAGCGAGTCCCAGGAACGTATGTGCGCAGTGGTGACACCCGCCAAGGTGGACGAGTTCCTGGCCGTCTGCGCGAAGTGGGATGTGCCGGCGACCGTGATCGGCGAGGTCACCGGCAGCGGACACCTGACCATCACCTGGCATGGCGAGCTGATCGTCGATGTACCGCCGCGGACGGTGGCCCACGAGGGGCCGCAGTACCACCGTCCGTTGGCGCGACCAGCAACCCAGGACGCGCTGCAGGCCGACAGCCCCGACTCCCTGCCGCGCCCCGCGGGCGCCACGGCGTTACGCGCCACCTGGCTGGAGCTGCTCGGATCCCCCAACCTCGCCTCCAAGGCGTGGGTGACAGACCAGTACGACCGCTACGTGCGCGGCAACACCGTGCTCGCGCAACCCGAGGATGCCGGCGTCGTCAGGCTCGACGAGACCAGCGGCCGTGGCGTGGCGATCTCGACAGACTGCAATGGCCGGTTCGCCCAGTTGGACCCGTATGCGGGTGCTCAGTTGGCGTTCGCGGAGGCGTATCGCAACGTGGCCGCCACCGGCGCAGTACCGCTGGCCGTCACCAACTGTCTGAACTTCGGCTCGCCGGAAGATCCAGGCGTGATGTGGCAGTTCTCCGAAGCGGTCAGCGGCCTGGCTGACGCCTGCCTCGAAATGGGGACACCCGTGACGGGCGGAAATGTCAGTTTCTACAACCAGACCGGCTCGACACCGATCCTGCCCACCCCGGTGGTCGGCGTCCTCGGCGTCCTCGACGACACCGATCGTCGGACCCCGATGGCCTGGGGACCGGACGGCGAACTGATCTACCTGTTGGGCGAGACAGCCGACGAATTCGCCGGCTCCGAGTGGGCGCACCTGCAGGGCCACCTCGGCGGGTTGCCGCCCGCGGTGAAGCTCGCGGCCGAGAGGGAACTGGCCGAGATCCTGGTTGCCGGCTCACGCGATGGGATGCTCACCGCCGCTCATGACCTGTCCGATGGCGGGGTCGCCATCGGCCTGGCGGAGATGGCAATGCGGTCCGGGGTCGGCGCCCGCACGTGGGTGCCCGACGGCATTGACCCCTTCGTGTTCCTGTTCGCGGAATCCACGGCCCGAGTGCTCGTTGTTGTGCCGAGGTCGGAGGAGTTGCGCTTCACCGAAATGTGCGGTGCACGGGGCTTCCCCTGCGCGCGAATCGGAGTAGTGGATTCCGGGCTCGGCGCAGAGCACGGTACAGACGACCAGGTGCTGGTGGTGGATAACGTCGCCGAAGGTCAGATCGTGCTCGGCATCGAGGAGTTGCGCGGCATCCACACCGCCACCTTGCCGGCGCTGTTCGGCGGGACGGAGGCGCAGTGAGCACACCAACAGTCGCCGTCATCGGCGCCGGTCCACACGGTCTCTCCGCCCTGAAGTCGCTGCTGCAGGCCGGCTTCGACGCGCACTGTTTCGAACAGGCCAGCGACCTGGGTGGCAACTGGAACTTCGGCGCCCCGACGTCTCGGGTGTACGAATCGACCCACCTGATCTCATCCAAGCCGTTCACCCAGTTCCCCGACTTCCCGATGCCGGCCGACTTTCCGGACTACCCCGGTCACCGGCAGGTGAAGGACTACTTCGACCGGTACGCCGATCACTTCGGACTTCGAGACCGGATCAGTTTCGACACGACCGTGGTCGCCGTCTCACCGGGCGCTGACGCCGGACCGCTGGGCGGACCGCGGTGGCGGGTCACCACGGCGCCCCCGGCCGGGGGTCCGGAGGACACCGACACGTTCGATGCCGTCGTGATCGCCAACGGCCACAACTGGAATCCGAAGCTGCCCGACTACCCGGGTCTGGCAGACTTCGGCGGGGAAATCCTGCACTCCGCGGACTACAAGAGCTCCGATCAACTGCGCGGACGACGCGTGCTGGTGGTGGGCGCGGGGAACACCGGTTGCGATCTCGCGGTGGAGGCGGCGCAGAACGCAGCTGCGACCTTCCATTCCACCAGGCGCGGCTACTACTACAACCCCAAGTACGCTTTCGGCCGGCCGTCCGACCAGGTCGCCGACACGCTACTGGCGCTTCGTCTGCCGCTACCGGTGCGCCGACTGATGTTCAAGGCGACCCTGCGCGCCACCGTCGGCGACCTGCAGACCTTCGGTCTGCGCAAACCCGACCACGACTTCTTCGAGACCCATCCGATCGTCAACCAACAACTCGTCTACTACGTCGGTCACGGCGACATCACTCCCAGGCCCGACATCGACCACTTCGACGAGGCCGGCGCGGTGTTCTCCGACGGCAGTCGAGCCGACGTGGACGTGGTTGTGTTCGCCACCGGCTATCTTGCCGCCTTTCCCTTCCTGGCCGACCCCGACTACCTGGCGGCCACCGACGGTCGGCCCCGACTCGGTATGCAGATGGCCTCACCGCGGTATCGGAACCTCTGGGTCAGCGGTCTCATCCAACCCGACTCGGGACAATGGGTGATAGCGCACTGGCAGGGGATGACGATCGCGTCATTCCTGGCGCTGGCCGCCC
>JAUPKM010000353.1 GCA_030837445.1 Actinomycetota bacterium | reverse complement strand
GTTCGGTTCCAGGACCGGCCCCCACACATCAACGGGGGCTGGCGCGATGCCCTGGGTGATGCGCCGGGCGGTGGCCCGTGCGTATTCCCACCACCACATCCATGCGTCCTGCGTTGCTGCCGGTGTTGCGGCTCGGCCGCTGGGCAGAGCAGCCAGTCGACCCGAGTGGACTCCAGTCATGGCTGAAGTATCGGTCGGCTGGCGACTTCTTATGACCAGCGCTGGGGCTTGGGGAGGCTCTTGCCCATTAGGGGGCTGCGGCCTCGGGCTGGGTTCTTCGCTGACGGGGTGGCAGCAAAGACGGCGTGCTCGCTCTACCCTGGAAGTTCAGATTCGGTGAAATGTCGGCTGAACAGCGATAAGAACGGGGTTTGTCGGGGTGGCTTCGCTTCGTATCAGTCCTGATGCTGTGGTCGCCGCAGGTAGCCAGGTCACGGCGGCCGGGTCACATTCGACCAGTCTTCCCGTCGTGCCGAGCCCGGTAGCGGCCGATCCGGTGTCGGTGGCGGTGGCGTCGACGTTGGCGGCACGCGCAGCCGCTGTCAGCGGTCACAGCAGCCTCGCTGCCGCGATTGCCGCACACCGAGGAGCGCGGCTGAACGCCGACGCAGCCAGTTACCTCGAGGTCGATGAGGCCGCGGCAGCGACACTGGGCCGCGGCGGCGGGACACCGACCGGCCCGACCGGTGTCGCTCCCGCTCTCCCCCCACTGCCCGATCTGACTATCCCGGCTGTCAGCCCACCCGCCGTCACCGATGTTCCCGCCGACGGCAAAGCGATCGCCGAACTGATTCACACTGGCGGCGGAAACACCGAAGGCCTACGCAGCGCTGCCACCTGGCTACGTGAGCACTCCACCGAACTCCATAGCGCCGGCACGGCATTGCACAGCACTGCAGGCGATTTGGAAAACGAGTGGGCCTCCGAAGCGGGCGGGCACGCCACAGCACGAATCAGAGAGCTGGGTACCTGGTACAGCGCTCACGCCGAACACGCCAGCGCTGCCGCCAGCGCGATTGATCGTCACCTCGACAGTTACTCGCGAGCCAAGTCCGCCATTCCCACCCCGGAGGAGTTCGACGACAACGAACGCCGGCTGCGGATGGCGGTGGCCGCCAACAACACACCGGGATCACTGGGCCGCTATACACCCGTCATCAATCAGCTCGTCGCCGAACGCGCCACGCTCAACGCCAAGGCCGTCCAGGGCTACAGCGAATACGCCGCCAGCGCAGGACCCGAGGTCGCCGGCGACCCCCAATCCCCTCCCCCTCACCCGCACAGTGGAATCCAGGCGTTCAGCGGCGATGTTCCCCTGTCTCCGAAGTCGCAAGACCCGCCGCACGGCAAGGACCCGCGCTATTGGCTGGATCTGGACAAGGTGATCCATGTCAGCCCTGGGCAGCTCGCCCCTTACGGAACCAAACAGATCGGGCCCGGCCTGTACTACCCGGATCCCGGTCTTCCCGTAGGTGGCACGCCCAGTGCTGCCAAACATCCGCTCGATGTCGCCGACATGGTCACCACCGCCCCGAAAGGCCTGGGGCCCAACGGTTATGAACAGCTCAGCCCCGGTCGATGGGCTCCTTCAACCAAAGGACTTGACGCCGCGCAGCCGTGGCCGACACCCCAACAGCCAATCGTTCTGTAGCGTGTTTTGAACTGTTGATGCTGACATTGGCTGATGCAAGTGCCAGCAAACGGAATCAGGACGTGGGAAATCAAGCCCCTAACGCGGGTGGAGGTCGGGCGTAGATGTCGGAGCAGGACATCGACCGGTATGCGTTGGCACCGGAGGTTGAGGCCGAGCGCTTGCGGTCTCTTGCCCAACTTCATGTTTTCCGGTCACCACCGGAGGACCGCTACGCGCACATCACTCACATGGCCTGCACGGTGCTCGGCGTTCCGCTCTCGGCAATCCTGTTCATTGACGAGGACAGTCAGTGGTGCAAGCAGTTCAGCGGGGACATCGAGCCGGACTTCGACGTACCTCGCAGCGACTCGGCCTGCCGGGCAACCATTGCTCGGGCTTACCACGTCGGCCCAGACGATCTCGCGGTGATCCACGAGAACCTCGCCGAGACAGAGTTCGCCCAACTGCCCGCCGTGGCTGCAGAAGGCGGAGTGCGTTTCTACGCCAGTCACCCGTTGTTCGGCCCCGGCGGGCATCCGGTGGGAACCTTCTGTGTCTATGACTTCACACCCCGCCAGATCAGCGCGAAGGACAAGAAAATCTTCGCCGAACTGGCGGCGTGGGCGCAGCGTGAACTGGCGAACTCCAACGATCTGCAACGCGCGGCTGACGTCCAGCGCCAACTGCTGCCAGCACCGCTTGGCGGCCTGCCGGGCTACAGCCTGACCACTGTGTTCACCCCGGCGTTCTCGGTCGCCGGGGACTTTTACGATCACTATCCGGTGCCCGGCGGTCTCAATGTCACCGTCGCCGATGTGATGGGCAAGGGTCTGGGATCGGCGATCGTGGCTGCCACCGTCCGGTCGGCGTTGCGGGCCTCATCGCAGGGATTCGACCGCGACGGTCACCATCTGGACTTGTCGGCGGCCATCGAATCGGTGGATGAAATGCTGGTTGACGACTTCTCCCGGACCGACACCTTCGTCACCCTCTTCCACCTGTATCTGGAATCCGACACGGGCCTGGTGAGCTACATCGACGCGGGCCACGGCATCGCCGCTCTCCTGCGACGCTCCGGTGAGATTGAAGGCCTCAGAAGCGATGACCTCCCGCTAGGAACAAGCTTCGGCTCCACCTGGCAGACGCGGGCGGTGGCCATGCACCCTGGTGACATGCTGGTCATCGCCTCCGACGGCCTACTGGATCTGCTGGATGACCACGCCGTGGTCGATGACGCACTGCAATTCCTCGCCGGACACACTGACCCGGCTCAACTGTGCTCGGCGGTAGCCAAGCTAACTGAGACACGCCTGGCGACCGACGACATCACCATCGTCGCGCTGCGTCGGGAAGGATGACGGGCGCTATGCCGACGATGTCTGCGACCCCAGCCCCCAACAATTCCGTCGCGGTCCACCCCCGAGGGCGGCTGAACATGGCAACGGCACCGGCTCTGCGCGAGGAGCTGACTGAGCTTCTCGACAGCGGGCAGACGCGCCTGGTCGTCGACCTGAGCGATGTGGAGACCGTCGACTCGGCGGCAATAGGTGCGCTGCTGGCGATGCTGAAGCTGGCCAGAAAAGCAGGCGGGGACTTGCGGATCGTGTCGCCATCACGGCAAGTGGCTGAGGTGTTGAAGATGACCAAACTCGACCGGGTGCTGCCTGCGTATCCATCGGTGGACACGGCCTTCAATCCGTTATAGATCACTGCGAGGGCCACCGCGCTCGCCTCGGCCCACGATCGAACGATTCACCATCTCGCGGGCAGCTGTTGTTGCAAGATGTGGCGTGCCGAGGACCCGAAACGATTCGGCCGTCGGTGCCCATGCCGGAGAGCGGGTCGCAGGTGCAGCTTGAGATAGTCATCGGTCCGCAGACCCTTGATCAACTCCACGCTGCGTTCGAAACATTTTGGTCGCTCAACGATGCGGTGCCGACTTCTATCCGCATGCAAGTCGGGATCGCGGTTGCCGAGGTGGCGGCCAACATCGTCGAGCATGGTGATGCTCAGTGGTTGTGGGTGAGGGTGCATACCGGTCGGACACAGGTACATGTCGATTTCACCGACAACGGAACCGCCGTCCAAATCAACATTGACGACGTCGCGATGCCCGACGAGCTTGCAGAACGTGGTCGAGGACTCGCTCTCGCCAAGTCAGCGTTGGGCCTGCTCTCCTATCACCGCGACAAGTCAGGTAACCACTGGAGGCTGATCAGCCAGGCATTCGGCATCCATGGCGGCCAAGCCATCGCGTAGTGGCGTCTCCGAAACCCGGATACCGAATTCATGGGCGCGCCATCCGGGATTTCGACATCAGAGCAGTCAGTCGAAGCTCAGCCGGACCAGGCAGCAGTCGTCGTCGAAGCTGCCGCTGGCGCTGTGGCCGAGCACGTTGTGGAGTACGTCGTCCAGCGTCCAGTCGGGTGATCCGCCCAGGCGGGTGCACATGTCCAGGAAGTCCCTCATTGACCATTGCCCGCCGTCGTCGAGTGGTAGTTCGAATACCCCGTCGCTGTAGAGCAGCATCTGACTACCGGGGGGAAGCGGCACGGTGGCGGTGGCGAAGGACGTGTCGTCGAATGTGCCAACGGGGCACGATTGGCTGGACAGCTCACTGACCTGTGCGCCGGAGAACAGCAGTGCGGGCGGGTGGCCGGCGTTGGCGTAGCGCAATGTGGCGCTGGAGCGTTGGTAGACCCCGTAGAAGATCGTGAAGTAGTTGTCGTCGTGCTGGTCCATGCCGAACTGCTGGTTCAGCGCCGCCAGAACCCGGTCCGGCTCCAGCATGGTCTCTTTGGCGAACGAGGCGGAGCGCAGCATGTTGTGCACCGAGACCGCGATCAGGGCGGACTCCACACCATGCCCGGATACGTCGAGGAGGTAGACGACCATGTGGTCGTCGTCGATCCAGCGGAAGTCGAAGCAGTCACCGCCAAGAGTGTTGGACG
>JAUPKM010000050.1 GCA_030837445.1 Actinomycetota bacterium | reverse complement strand
GGCCTCGACCAGGGCTGCCTCCACCTCGAGTCGTAGCCGCTCCCGCAGGGAGCCCTTGGAGATCTTGCCGGTGCCGGAATGGGGCAGCTGGTCGACGAAACTGACGACTGTCGGGCATTTGAACCGCGCCAACCGGGTCTGACAGAAGGCGACTACCGCGTCACTGGTGAGGTCGTCGGATGCGACCAGCAGCGCCTTCACGGTCTCGCCGGTATAGGGATGCGGGATACCCAACACCGCAACCTCGCTGACGCCGGGGAGCATCCCGATCACCTCCTCGACCTCCCGCGGGTAGACGTTGAACCCGCTGACGATGATCAGGTCATTGCGCCGATCGACCAGCCGGAGGTCACCCTCGTGGTCGAGGATCGCAACATCCGAGGTCCGCCACCAGCCGTCGGCGTCGGGACCGTCGTCGCCGGCGGGCCAATACCCGGAGAACAGGTTGTCGCCGCGAATCACGACTTCACCCGGATCACCGTCGTCGACCTCGTTGCCCGCCTCATCACAGATCTTCAGGTCGATGCCGGGCAGTGGTACCCCGACCGAACCGGGTTTGGCCCGGCCACTCACCAACGTGCTGGTGATGACGGGACTGGCTTCGGTCATCCCGTAGCCCTCCCACACTGGCAATCCGCCCAGCTCCAGCAGTTCGCTGAAGATCCGCCCACTCAACGGCGCGGCGCCGGAGATCAGCAGTCTCACCCGGGAGAGCCTCGCGTCGAGTCCAGACTGGGCAAGCCAGGCGGTGTACACCGGCGGGGCAGTAGTGACCACGGTGGCCGAATACTTGGCCACCATGCTGAGGGCGTCGGCCGCCTCGAACCTGGAGGTGATCACGGCCGTCGCACCGGTCTTGGCCACCAACCCCAACGCTCCATTGAGGGCGTAGCTGTGGAACAGCGGCAGCACGATGAGCACCACATCTTCAGCCGTCATGGCGTGTGGCTGATCCAGCGCAGCCAACTGATCGAGGTTGGCTCCCAGCGCCCGATGGCTCAACATGGCGCCCTTCGGGCGGCCGGAGGTGCCGGAGGTGAACATCAGCACCGCCAGCTCCTCCGGGTCCGTGGGCGTCATCGGCGGCGGATTCTTACCGACAAGCAGGCGCCGCCAGTCCTCGCTGCCGATCCGCACGATCGGCACGCCGGGGGTCGCCTCGGCCGCCACCTCCGAAGTTGTGGAGTCGCAGATGAGCAGTTCAGCGCCCGACTGCTCCAGCAGATAGCGGACCTCGAACTCCGTATAGCCGGTGTTGATCGGTACCGCCACAAGCCCTGCCCGCAGCACCCCGAAGTAGGAGACCACGAACTCCAGGCTGTTGGAGACCAACAGCCCGACCCGGGCACCTCGCAGCAGTCCGCGCGCAGTCAACCCGCCCGCGGCTGCCCGCACGAGTCGTTCGAGTTCGGACCAACTCGTGGTCCGATCGGCACAGATGATGGCGGGTGCGTCCGGCGACCGGACTGCGGAATCGGTCACCAGATCGGCAAGATTGGCTCCCACGCTAGGAAGTCTCGCATAGCTGCGGCGAATGCCCACCGGCAGGTTTGACCACGCCCACCTCAGCGGAAGACGGATCGACGCTGGACCAGCAGTCGGTAGAGCGTCTGCTGGATGTTCTCTCGAACCTGGTCGGTCAGGTTGAACACCAGCATCGGATCGTCGGCCGCCGAGTCCGGGTAGTCGTCGGTGTAGATCGGTTCACCGAACTCGATGATCCACTTTGACGGGAACGGCACAAGCCCCAGCGGGCCGAGCCAAGGAAAGGTCGGGGTCAGCGGGAAATAAGGCACGCCGAAGAATCGCGCCAACAGCCTGGACTTCGCGATGATCGGGTAGATCTCCTCGGCGCCGACGATGGCGCACGGAATGATCGGGGTCTTAGTACGCAATGCCGCCGCCACGAAGCCGCCCCGACCGAATCTCTGCAGTTTGTAGCGTTCCGAGTAGGGCTTACCGATCCCCTTGTAGCCCTCCGGCCAGACCCCCACCAGCTCTCCGTCGGCCAGCAGCCGCTCGGCATCCGGGGCGCACGCCAAGGTGTCGCCGCTCTTTCGTGCGATTTCGCCGACGAACGGCGTGGAGAACACCAGGTTGGCCCCCAGCATTCGCAGCGACCGGTGCGCCGGATGATGATCGAGCAGCGCCAACTTGGTCATCACCGCGTCGAGCGCGACGGTGCCCGAGTGATTGGCGACCACCAGGCCGCCGCCGATGTCGGGGACATTCTCCAGACCGCGGGTTTCGACCCGGAAGTACCGCGAGTACAACGGCCGGAACGGCGCCATGATCACCCGGTCGAGCAGCTCCGGATCGTATCCGAAGTCGTCGACCTCGTACTCACCTGTGACCCGACGGCGCACGAACGCCATCAGATCGGCCGTCCGCTCACCAAGCTCGGGGGATTCCTCGAACTCCTCCACCATCGAATAGACGTCGGGCTGCTCCTCATCGACCTCGAGGCCCGCGCGGGCACGACTCTTGGCCGGTCGGCCACGGTCTTCGCCGTCGAACGGTATGACCTTGGCGTTAGGCATGAGCGGCACCTCCGAACAGCGAGACGATCTGATTCTCCATCGCTTCCACCCTCTCCGGAGGCAGCGCACGGTTGAGGTCCCTGGCCCGGACGAACTCGTCGAACGTCTCCACTGTCGTGTGCTGCGGATGGAAACCGAGCACCGAGCGCATCCGGGTGGTGTCCACGCCCCGGCCGTAGGTCAGATAGCGCACCTGCTCGGAGGAGAAGTCCGCCAACCCGGCACGTCGCACCGATGCGCCCACCAGGCCGACCAGCGGCCGGGCGATGGGCAGGATCGGACGGCCCGCCCGGCGGGCAGCCTGGGAGAGCAGCAGCACGCCGTCGCCGGCGATGTTGAAGGCGCCCGGATGGTCCTCGGAGGTGACCATCCGCAAGGCCTCCAGGCCATCATCCTCGTGGATGAACTGCAGCCGGGCATCGAAACCGAGCACGGTCGGGATCACCGGCAGCGAGAAGTAGGCGGCCATCGGGGTGTCCACGGTCGGGCCGAGGAAGTTCGCGAACCGCAGTTTCGTCACCAACACGTCAGGCCGGCGGCGGGCGAATCCCCGGACGTACCCGCCGACCTCCATCGAGTCCTTCGCCCAGCCCGACGATGGGGCGTGTTTGGGCTCCATCTCCTCGGTGAACAACGCCGGATCCTTTGGCCCCGCACCGTAGACGGCGGTGGTCGACTTGACGATCAGTTTGCGCAGGCTGGGCGCTTTCTGGCAGGCCGCCAGCAACTGCATGGTGCCGATGACGTTGATCTCCTTCATCGACATTCGGCCGCCCGCCTGCATCGGCGTGGCGATCACACCCATGTGCACGACCGTGTCGACGTTTGCGGCCCGGATCACCTTGGCGATGATCGGGTTGCGGATGTCCGCCCGGACGAACTCGGCACCGCCGATGTCCTGCCGGGGCGGCACAACGTCCACCCCGATCACCCGTGAGACACCCGGCTCCGCAGTCAGGATTCGCGCCATCCGGCCGCCGAGATATCGAGACACACCAGTCACCAGCACGACTTGCGACATATCTGCTCCACCTCCTCGGCGATCAGGTGAACCTTCAGTTGCGGTGGCGCTGCGCCGTCGGCGCTGCGGCTACTTCTTATTGCGACGCTGGACGCGGGTCTTACGCAGCAGTTTGCGGTGCTTCTTCTT
>JAUPKM010000352.1 GCA_030837445.1 Actinomycetota bacterium | reverse complement strand
TTCCCCCCGCAGGCTAGCCGAGGACGTTGATCGCCTCGCGGTATCTGTCGTCGGCTTTGGCGACGATCGTCGGCCAGCCGAACTCCGGCTCGATCGACACATTGTGATGCGTCACGCTCGCCCGGAGCTTCTGATCCGAGGCCAACCTGACGATCGCGCCGGTGAGGCCCTGGTCGTCCGAAGCGACGAAACCCTCCTGGCCGTTCCGGATGAACTCGGTGACGCCGCTCTCGTCCGGAGCGACGACGGGGAGCCCGAAGGTTCGGGCTTCGAGCGCCGCAATGCCGAAGGACTCAAGGCGGGCAGGAGCCACGAAGATGTCTGCGTTGGAGTAGTGCGCACGTATCTGGTCGTGCGTCTGCCAGCCCAGGCAGTGCACCCAGTCCATGCTGCGGCGCGCCAGCGTTTTGTCGATCGCACTGCGATTCGGGCCGTCTCCGATGATGATCGCCCGAAGGCGGATATGGGCCGGAAGCCGTCGGCGGGCCTCGTTCAGAATGTCGATGAGGGCTTGCGAGCGCTTCCGTAGGGCCAACCTGCCCACCGCCACGATCGTCACTTCGTTCGGCGACCGCTCCAGTCGCTCCACCCGATCGCGTTCGGTGGAGCGCCAGAACGGAATGTCGATTCCATTTGACAGCACGTGGACCGGCGCGCGCCCTCCCAACGCCTGGCGCAGCGGTCGGGCTGCCACTTCGCTGACGGCCGTCCAGACCACCGGCCAACTGCGCCACTTGAGTAGCGCATCGGACGCGGCGAAGATCCGTGACCAGTTCGCCAACACCGAATGTACGGTCACGACTACCGGCAAGCCCGAATGGACGGCCGTTCGCAGCGCTGGCAGCGCGAAGGGCGAAACCAACCCGGTATGGATGTGCACGACGTCGGTGTCTGTGCTGAGAGCCTCGCGAAGGGACTTGCCGATCCTGTGCGTGACCGGAATCTCGTAGGGAAGCCTGAGCCCGAGGCGGACTACCGGCACGCCGTAAGCCGGCATTTCCGCGGAGTCGAGCGATGAGGATCTCGATGCCTGGGTGGCGGTGATGACCCGCGGGTGGTGACCAGCGGCGAGTTGGGCATGGGCGAGTCCCTCGACCTGCAGTTCGATGCCGCCTGTTCTCGGCAGGTAGCAGTCGCTTATGTGGGCGACTCGCACGCTCAGCCCTCCCCACCGTTCACCGATTCCGACCCTTGCTTTGACAGACTGCGGTTGTGCCGTCCACCGTCGTGTTTCTCCATGCTCACCCCGATGATGAAGCACTGCTGACGGGGGGCACAATTGCGCGACTCGCAGCCGAAGGACACCGAGTGGTTCTCGTCACGGCGACCGACGGCGGGGCGGGCCTCGCCGCGCCGTCAACGATCACGTCCCGAACCTTAGCCGCTGTGCGGCGTGACGAACTGCAAAGGTCGGCGGAGGTGCTCGGTGTGTCGGAACTTGTGTCGCTGGGCTACGCCGACTCGGGTCTGGATGGCAGTGGTGCGTCCTCAATCCGGGGAGGCGGCACTTCAGTCACAATGCCGTTCGCCCAGGTTGACGTCGACACTGCCGCCGCGCGCGTGGCAGGTGTCGTGGTGGCGGAGCGTGCGGATCTGCTGATCGGGTATGACGCGGCCGGTGGTTACGGTCATCCAGACCACGTTCAAGTTCACCGCGTCGGCCGTCGGGCGGCTCAGTTCTGCGGCGGGGTCGCCCTTCTTGAGGCGACGATGCCCCGAGAGCCGCTGGCTCGCGCCGTGGCAATCGCGCACCGGCTGCGACGGGTCGTCCCAGCGCTGGGGGGACTGGACCCGGCTGCATGGGCCCGGGCCAACAGCCGTCGGGATGCCATCACTCATCGCGTGGACGTGCGTCAGTTCGCCGAGCCGAAGCGGATAGCAATGGCCGCTCATTTGTCTCAGGCTGCGGGTGACGGTGACGTTCGCACCATCCAGGTCCTACTGAGATTGCCCCGTCCGGTATTTCGCCGATTCCTCGGCTGGGAGTGGTTCGTGGGAACTCGTTCGACGAGGTCTCGCTACTACACCCACCCGCTCGCAGCGCTCCGAGGGCGATGATCCAGTGACCTCAGCAAGGGGCGACAGCGACGGTGGTGTCGACGGCGACCGGGACGATGGTGGGGGTCCGCCGCAGCCGAAGCTGTGGCGACCGACGGGCGGCCAAGTTGCTCTCTCGCTCGGTGCGCTCGCACTGGCTGCCGGTCTGATCGCCGTTGTGCTTCCGAAAGCGGCTGGCACGAACTGGACCGAGGCCGTTGACGTCTTGGGGCGGCTGCGGCCCCTCGATGTCCTGCTGATCACCGGGTTGTGGGCCGCTGGCCTTTGGCTCTACACCTTCGTCTACACCGGAAGCATGCCAGGAATCAGTCACTCCAAGGCGCTCGCGTTGAATCTGACCGGTTCTCTGGTGTCGAACCTGCTGCCGTTCGGCGGTGCTGCGGGCGTCGCCAACACGTACGCGCTGACGTTCTCCTGGGGCTTCTCCGGCGTCGCGACTTCTCTGATGGTCTTGGTGAGCGGACTGGCGAACCTCGTCATGCGACTGCTTCTCGTTCTGGTCGGCCTCGTGGCGCTGCAATTGACGAGCACCAACCTGTCTGCAGCGGGCGGCAGGATTACCGGAGGTACGGTGCTGGCGACCGCCGCTGTCACCGTCGTGGTGATCGGCATGCTGTTCAGTTCACGGTTCGCCGCGGCCGTCGGGTCGCTCGGTGATGGCGTGCTGCGGGGCTTTCTACGCCTGTTTCGGCGCCCTCAGCGGAGCCTGTCATTTCGCGAATCCGCCGTGGATATGCAGCGACGAGCGATGCCGTTGCTGCGGAGGGGCTGGCCTGCGGTCGCGTTTGGGATGATTGCCTACTACGCCACCGAGACGATCTTCTTCGGGATCGCGCTACACGCGCTGGGTGCGGAGATCTCGTGGTTGGAGATCGTCGCCGCGTTTGCGCTCTCGCGTGTGTTGACGTCCGCCACAGTCACCCCGTCGGGAGTCGGGATCTCTGAAGTGGGGACAGCCGCGGCGCTGGTGCTGTTCGGGACCCCGCCAGCAGTTGCCGCGGCCGGTGTTCTGATTCTCGGTTTCTACACGTACCTGGTGGAGATTCCTGCTGGCTTCGCGGGCTGGATCTGGGTCGCGTCGATGCGCAGGTGGCGGGTCCGTGCTTCCCCGCCTGGCGACGAAGCGCCCTCGGGGGGTGTCACCGCTGGCAATTGATGAGTGCCGATTGGCCGTTCTGCGGACAGTAGTTTGCTACCCGGCTACTTGGCTTCGCTGATCAGCGCGGAAAGCAGCGTCGCCGCGACCTCGCTTCCCTCGTCCGCGAGCCGGCTGAGCTCCTCCAGGTCGCCCTCTGCGGCAACGATTTCGGCGAGGCGGTCGGCACCGGCCTCGCTGCCTGCGTCTATCAGGAAATTCAGGGTCACCACATCTCCGCGGTTGGCGGCCAGCTCGGCGAGTCGGTCAGCCGCCAGGTCGTTTCCCGCGTCGACGAGATGCTTCAATTCGTCGAAGTCGCCGCGTTCAGCGGCCAACACGGCGAGTCGATCCGAGGCCTCTTCGTTCCCCTCGTCCGCGAGCTGACGCAGCGAGGGAAGATCGACTCCAGTCATGCAGCCAAGGTACCGTGCGATCGCAGAGTTCACTTGTGACCGCATCCAGAGGTAGCGCCCGAGTGCGCGCCTGATGCCCGGGTGGGTTGTCCGGCACCTTCGGGGTTGTCAGTTTCGTCTGGGGTAGGTCCACACTTTGGTGACTTCTGGGTGGCCGTCGGTACCCATTCGGATGGTCCAGGTGCCGGTGTGGATCAGGTGGTGGTGCCGGGAGCAGAGCAAGGCCAGGTTGTGGATCGCTGTGTCGCCACCAGTCGCCCAGGGTGTGATGTGGTGGGCTTCGGTCCAGCCGGGGGGCCGGTCGCAGCCGGGGAATGTGCATCCGCGGTCCCGGACGTGTAGCGCGGTGCGCAGCTGCGCGGGGATGGTGCGGGTGGCCCGGCCGATATCCAACGGTTGGGAGTCCGGTCCGAGGATCAACCGTTGCACGGTGGTGTCACACAGTTCGCGCAGCATCGTGGTGTGGGCCAGTAGCCCGGTCCCGGGACCGTTCGAGGTGGCCCACGTCGACATGAGGTCTTCCGGACGCGTCGTCGGCCCAGGTATAGGACCGGGACTGCCCGACGGTGGATTGAGGTCCTCGGCGCGGATCACCAACACCACCCGAGTCCGGTCCCCGAGCCGGCCCGTGTTCCATCCCGGCGCCAACCCCAGCCACCCCTCCGGGTCCGCACCCGAACCCACACCTGAACCCGAACCCGAACCCGAACCCGATCCTGAATCCGAACCTGAATCTGGGTCGGGCCACGCACCCGGGGGCGGCGCCGAGTTGGGTGGTGATCCCGGCGGCG
>JAUPKM010000351.1 GCA_030837445.1 Actinomycetota bacterium | reverse complement strand
GTGCCGATGCCGTTGGACACTGCGGGGACCGAGGATCGGCTGGCCCAGATGCACCATCGAATGCAGCGGATCAAGAACTCTGACGAGGCAGTGTTGACCTTCGGACTGCAGCGGTTGGTCTCGCAGTCGCCATCGCAGGTGGCGTTCTTCCTGACGAACTTCTTCGCGAACAAGGCAGTCGGGGTGCTGACCAACGTGCCTGGCCCGAAGGCGCCGATGACCTTCGCCGGCGCGCCGGTGCACCAACTAGTCGGCTTCGCCCCGTGCTCGGGCAACCAGCCGATGACCACGACCATCTTCAGCTACAACGGCGGCGTGACAGTTGGGTTCGCCTCAGATGCCGGGTTGGTTCCCGATCCGGATGTGCTCGCCGCCCTGGTGGTCGACGATCTGGTGGCGATGGGCGTCGAATTGGAGTGAGCCGCGGGCCACCGAGCCAGCCGGCCACTTCGCGCCCTAGGATCGGCTGGTGCTGATGTCCGGGTTCCCGCCACCGCCGGAAGATCGAGTGACCTTGCACAACTGGCAGGACCCGCCGTTCAATCGTTGGTCCTTCTCCCATCTGCGGGAGTTGGTGCCTGCGCAGCCGATCACCAACCGCGGCCCGATCCGGTTCCCCGTCGACGACCCGGCCGTTGACTTGGACAGTCAACCGGTGGCACTGGCCGATGGTTCTGAGACGTCGTTCGCGAACCTGCTCGACCGCACCTACACCGACGCCCTGGTGGTGATCTCCGACGGGGTGATCCGATACGAGCGCTACTTCGGCGAGTCACGGTTCGATCGCACCCATCTGCTGATGTCGGTGACCAAGTCGCTGGTCGGCTGCGTCGCCGGCATCCTTGCCGATCGCGGGCTGCTGACACCCGACTCCCCGCTCACCACCTACATCCCCGAGCTGGCTGATAGCGGCTACGCCGGTGCCACCGTCCGTGACGTGCTCGACATGCGCTCGGGTATCAAGTTCAGTGAGGAGTACACCGATCTCGACGCCGAGGTCCGAGTGATGGAGGAGGCCTTCGGCTGGCGACCCGCCTCGCACAGTGAGGTCCCCCGGTCGATCTACGAGTACCTACCGACATTGACCAACGAACGCGACCACGGCGGCATCTTCGACTATCGGTCGGCCGAGACTCTTGTGCTGGGGTGGGTCTGCGAACGAGCGGCGGGGGCCCGGATGGCCGATCTGATCGGGGATCTGCTGTGGACACCGATGGGCGCCCAATTCCCGGCCGAGATCACCTGCGATTCGCTCGGCACCGCAATCCACGATGGCGGCATGTGCGCCACCGCCAGGGACCTAGCCCGGTTCGGCGAACTGCTGCTGCACCAGGGTCAGCTGGACGGCCTCGAAATCGTGCCGACCGAATGGCTGAAATCGTCCTGGCGAGTTGATCCCGACATCCGTGAAGCCTTCGACAGGTCCGCGGCCGGCCCGTACTTGCCAGGTGGCTGGTACCGGAACCAGTTCTGGTTCCTGCCTCGGCGTCATGGAGACGTGCTGTTGGCGCTGGGTATCTACGGTCAGATGCTGTACGTGAACCCGGGCACCCGAACGGTGGCGGCCAAGCTGTCGACCTGGCCCGACGCACAATCACCCATCCTGCTGAACGAGACGATTTCGGCTTTCGACACCGTCGGAGCTGCACTCGCAGGCCTGCCCGCCGACCTGCACGGCGGCCACCACGGAACACCCGGGATCGCCTCGGGTCGGGTGCTCTAGCACGAAGATCACGTCCCTGAGAGGTTGCCCGGGATTTCCACTACAGTCACACGAACCATCGGCAACCGAAGCGAGGATCGACGTGAGCAGACACCGCACGGTGCTGACATCCCAGCATCAGCAATCGCTCAACGGCCTGTCCGAGATACGAGCATTCTTCCGGACGAACATCCAGCCCATCTACTTCTTCGGTCCCACCGCTTTCAACCTGTTGGGCGTTGATCGATGGGTCCGAAACTTCCGCTATGTCGTCTACTACGACTCCTGGGACGGCCACCACCCTCGCGTCTTCACGCCCGCGGAGAAGCCCTATGTGGAGTTCGGCAGCAGCGAAGAGATCAACAACTACCTGCTGCGCGACCCGGAGGTGCAGGCCTACATCGCCAAGCGGGCCGGGCCCGGCCAACGGCCGATGATCGCGATGGTCTTCTTCGATGAAGAGACCGAGCAGATCTGCCGCGAGCTGGGCTACGACCTGATCCTGCCGCTGGACGAGATGCGACGCCGACTGGATTCCAAGATCGTCACCACCCAGTTGGGAAATGAGGCCGGTGTACCCAGTGTCCCGAATGTGTTGCACGAGGGGTTGAACTCCTGGCAGCACTTGTGCGAGGTGGTGGCCCAACACGGGCTCGGCAGTGATCTGGTGATCCAGACCCCCTACGGAGACTCGGGCAAGACCACCTTCTTCATCGCCTCCGAGGCCGACTGGCGCGAATTTGCCGACGACATCGTCGGTGAGCAGGTCAAGATCATGAAGCGGATCAACAACAAGGCGGCCGCGGTGGAGGCGGTCCTCACGCAGCACGGAACGATCGTCGGGCCATTTATGACGGACCTGACCGGCTACCGGGAGCTCACCCCGTACAAAGGGGGTTGGTGCGGCAACGATGTGTTCCCGGAAGCGATTGACGAGGAGCATCGAGCCAGGGCCATCGACCTGGTAGCGCGGTTCGGCAACAGGCTCTCTGCGGAGGGCTACCGGGGCTTCTTCGAGGTCGATGTGCTGATCGATCTGGATTCCGGCGAGGTGTACCTGGGCGAGGTCAACCCGCGGATCTCCGGGGTGTCGTCGATGACCAACGTGACGGTCGGCGCCTACGCCGATATCCCGTTGTTCTGTTTCCACCTGTTGGAGTTCATGGGGGTCGACTACGTCGTGGACGTGGACGAGATCAACGAGCGCTGGCTGGAACTGGCAGCCGTTGATGTCTGGTCCCAACTCATCATGAAGGATCCCGGCGACGAGGTGGAGCGGATCCTCGCTGCACCCGAGACCGGGAACTACCGAGTGAACGACCACGGCACCCTCGAGTTCCGCCGGATGGCCCTGGATTGGCACGACCTCACCGACGAGCACGACGCGTTCTTCATGCGGGTCTACGCACCCGGGGACTACCGGTTCCACGGAGCCGACCTGGGCATCCTGGTCACGAAGGGTCGAATGCAGGATGACGATGGTCTGACGGACCTATGCCATAAGTACATCGCCGGTATTCGAGGGCTCTACGTGAGTGAACCGATCGCCGACCCGCCACCGCTGGTGGCCATCTCCTACGCCAAGTAGCGGGCTGGCCCCGACGCGTCAATATTCGAGTTCGGCTGCGTCCTCGGACACCTCGGTCCACATGGTGCGCACGACGAAGAAGTCATGCGTGCCCTCCTTCGGACGGTTATCCAGCGGGTGCCAGTCTGCGGCCAGGTACTGCACCTCCACGCTGGCTCGGTCAGCCGCGATGAGAGCCCCGAACTGCATCGACCTGCGTCCCTTCGACACATCCACGACCATCTGCGACGGGTGCAGCCCGTGCCGCCGCAGCCACGCCAGCGCCTCCGTCACTGAGGTCTCGGCGTCTGTCAGACTCTCCGCACTGTTGCCTCCCCAGACCCGCACGTTGCCGACCGGAAACGCGCGTCCCGCCAGCGGCATCACCTTGTCCACCAGGTCGCCGGTGACGCCCAATTCGTCGTCCTGCACCGTGGTCACAAGTGCCACGAATTCACATTCCTGCGCGGCGGCCAGCAGTCGCAGGAATGTCGTTCCAGGTTGGGCGGAGTCAAGACCGACGACGACCACCAGCCCGCGGCGACGGGCCAACCGTGACTCGTCAGGGAAGTCCAATTGCGAGATGGAGAGGGCAGTTGACAACTTCCGTTGCCACCGCCAGACCAATGCCGCCGTGACCAGACATGATGCGACCAGGGGCAGGATCACCCCGAGGATCCCCCAGATCGCGCCCACGTAGGTGACCGCATTCACCAGCAGGTAGAACGAGAAGAAGAAGGACACCACCAGCCCGGACGGAAAACCTGCAATATGGCGCAACCGTGACAGCGCTCGATGCACCGCACCCGCGGTGGGCATCAGCACGGCCGCCTGGTGGCGGTAGTTGGCGGCCCGCGATTCCGGCGGTCCGTGACCGTCTCTGGAATGCACGACCACACCACCGCCTGTCACCAGTTGAGCCCAACCCGTGGGTCGCTGATCTCGAAGCCGAAGATACCAACGTTTGTCGTGGCCCCGTGGGAAAGTGACGTCATGATGACCGCAGAGCCCGACTACCGCTGGGATGGTGACCGTTGGTGGCGTTGGGCCAGCGGCCGTTGGGGACCAGTATCTCCAGCCGATCCACAGCCCAGACTCGCCGAAGTGCGAACGGCGCCCAACCGCTCCGACGCGGAGTTGGTCGCCTCCTGGATGCGCTTTCGCGGCGGAACCAAGAAGGCGCTGCGATCTCTGCCCAGCCTGCTCACCAGCGACGAAGCGGTGGAATTCATCCTGGCCGTCGAACTCGGCGACAACCAGGGCATCCTGGTGTTGACTTCGGCTCGGTTGTTCTTCGCGACCAATGTCCGAAGCCCCCAGATCGAGTTCAACGCGGCGTGCGAAGACGTGCTCAGCGCGTCGGTGGCGGCAGGCCGACTCCGACACCCCGTCACCGTCCACGTGCGCCAATCGGTCGCACGTTTCAGCTGCGTTGACGCTGCCGCGGCCGAGGCGTTGGTGGGACTGCTGACGCTGCGGGCAGCGGGCCTGGTGCTGACGACGATGGCCCCCGGCGGGGCCGTCATCTCCGGCCACCTCCCACGTAACCGGGTATCGGGGACTTCTGTCCCAATCGAGGACGAGGCAACCGCACCGGTCCACGCAACCGGCCAGGATTCGGTGGGTGCGCTGGCAGACCTCACCCGCATGCTCGAACTTGGCCTCATCAGTCAAGAGGAGTTCGCAGCCAAGAAGGCCGAGATTCTCGATCGCCTGTAACCCTTCCACTACGGTGAGTACTTATGCCGCCAGATGCAGAGGTTTCGATGGCTGCGCGACCGGGTCCGCTGGTCGGCCGGACAGCCGAGCAGGCGCGCCTGCGCGCGGCAGTGGACCGGCTCGGCGAGGTGCCGCTGAAGGCAGTGGAGCTGATCGGCGAACCCGGAATCGGCAAGACTTCCCTGCTGGATTGGCTGGCCGCCCATGCCAGTGAGCGAGGCCTGCTGTGTCTGCGGGCATGCGGCTCGCGCGCGGAGCAGGATCAGGTGTTTGGGGTGCTGGTCTCACTGTTTGAAGACGCGTTGGCAACAGAGCAGATGGTCGCCGCATTGGACCCGAAGCAGCTGACCGATTTGGCGACCGTACTTCCCGGACTTCGACGATTTTCCCCGGACAATCTCGATCCGAGCGATGTCGACACCCTGCTCGTGTGTCGAGCGACTCGGCAGGCGTTGACCACCCTGACGGCCTCCCATCGCGGCCTGCTGCTGGTGGTCGACGACATGCAATGGGTCGATGAGGCGACCGCGTCGGTGATCGGATACCTGATTCGCCACGGGTCACCGGTCCCCACCTTGTGGGTCACGGCCCAACGCAGACAACAGGGTGGCGTCGGCCTCGTCGGAACAGAGCAAATCAGATCGGGTGAGGTCGAAGTGATGAGGCTCGGCCCGATAGCACCGGAAGCCGTTGATCTGCTGTTGACCGAGGTTCCGCCTGCCGAACGCGAGCCCCTCGTTCAATCTGCCGGTGGGAACCCCTTCTTCGTCACCCAGCTTGCCAGTCACGCGAGATCCCTTCCCAGCGCTCAGGAGAGCCTCGAGGCGCGTCTGGACTCCCGCTACCCCCCTGCTGTGACCGCAACCATCGTCGACGAACTGGCGGCCACTCCCCCGAATGCGAGGCTGTTGGCGCACGCTGGCGCGGTTCTGGGAGAGCCTTTCGAAGTCGTGCAGGCAGGCAGATTGGCGGGACTCGAAGACAGCGAGACATTTTCCGCCATCGATTCCTTGCTGGCACGGTCGTTGGTGTCGCCAGCGGACGAGCGTGGCGGTTTCAGATTTCGACATCCGGTCATCGCCAGTGTGATCTACGAGTCCATCAGTCCGGGCTGGCGGTTGGCGGCTCACGCACGCGCAGCGATCCAGCTGTCGGCCGCCGGGGCCGGACCAATCCCGGTCGCGCGCCACCTCGAGCGCAGCGCAACCATCGGCGATATCGCAGCGATCGACGCCATCTCCGGAGCCGCCGCCGAGGCCCGCGCACTCGCTCCCAGGGCATCCGCGCGGTTGTACCGTTCAGCCCTGCGTCTCATCCCCGACGAGGGCGCACTGGCCGACCGACGACCGCTGCTGTTACTCGGCCAGGCCGACGCGATGATCTTTTCTGGGGAGTTCGCCGCTGCCCGTGAGGTGCTGCAGGAGGCCCTTGCGCTAATTCCGCCGGGCGACGAACTGGTGCGCGGCGCCGTGATGTTCAACATCCTGCGAGTGGATCGTTGGCTTGGCGAACGGACAGCGGTCGCGGAGCGACTCGTCGATGTGCTGGCCGAAATTCCCATCGAGCCCTCAGTGACGCGGGTCTCGCTTGAGTGCCTGTTGATTCTCGCCGAAGGCGACCGCGCGAATCTGACCGCGGTGCGCGAGCTGAGAGAGTCGATTTCGACCTCCGCCGCGGAATTGGATCTGGCTTCGTTGGAATTCTTCCTGGAGTCCGCGGTCGCTATCGCCGAGTCCCACTTTGGCAGCGCGGAACTCGGCGTGGCCGCGTGCCGCGCGGCCGGTGCCGCCTGGGAGGCCTTGCCGGCCGACGAGCAACCCGTGGCGGTCGAAGGACTTCTTCTCCTAGCCTCCGCCGAGCATCTGTTGGAACTCTGGCCGGAGGCCCTGGACCACGCCAGGCAGGGTCTGCGGATTGCCCGGTCCTACGCCAATCAGGAGGCGAGAATCTGGTCCTGCCTGGCCGCCGAGGCGGCCACCACACAACTAGGGCAACCAGGCGCGGGCGTAGACCTCCTTGACGAGGCGGAGCAACTGACCCGGATGCAGGGCAATCCTTCGCTACTAGCTCTGGTGCTCGCGCGACGATCGACTGCCGCCGGGCTGATCGGCGACCTTGCGAAGGCTCTGACGCTGGCCAGGGAGGCCGAGATCTACCTGGAGTTAGCCCCCGATCCCTGGATTCGAACCACGGTTGCCCTCCTTCTTGGCTCGGTGTACAACTCTGCCGACCGACCGGAGCGGACAGTGGAGCTGATGACCGACTTCGCGGGTGGCGACTCCATGGCTGCCGCGACCAAACCCATCCGCGCGTTGGCATGCGAGTTGGCTGTGCATGCCAAGATCGCCCTGCAGGATATCGACGCCGCTCGCGAATGGGCTGAGTACGCCGTAGTTGCTGCCGCGGATACCGGATTGGTGATGTCGCAGTGCTACGCCCAACGTGCATTGGCGGCCGTGGCCCTGGCTGACGGGGATGCATCCGCGGCCGTCGAATTCGGACGGCAGGCCATGGCATCGGCAACGGCTGCCGGGGCGCCGATCGAGGCCGCCGTCGCCAGCATGCTCACGGGCCAGGCGCTGGCGCTGGCGGGACGGCGAGAGGAGGCCGTGGACACCTACCAGGACGCGCTGCGGACATTCGATGCAGCCGGAACCCGACGATTGTCGGGACAGGTTGCCAGGAAGTTGCGCTCACTCGGCGTGCGGACCTCGAGCGACCGGGTACCTCGAGCCACGACTGGTATCGCGGCCCTCAGCGACCGCGAATCCGAGGTGGCTCAGTTGGTCGCCGACGGACTCACCAATCGGCAGATCGCCGACGAACTTGTGCTGAGCTCTCGGACCGTCGAGTCCCACCTCCGTCGCATTTTCGTCAAACTCGACGCACACTCCCGTACCGATGTGGTGACTGCGGTCGACCGTGCCCGCATCGTCGGCAATGTCACGCCGGAGCCGAAGGGCAATGACGAGCTCCGCTGACCAACTGCTTGGCCAGCGGAGCTCGTGGCGGGGCTACTTGCCGTGGCAGGTCGTGGTGCCAGAATCGGTGAAGGTGCCGTTGCCCGGTGATGTCGCCCTGACGAATTTCCAGCTGTAGGAGTTCGCCTGCAGACCGACTTCGAGAGCACCGAGGGTGTCGGTGTTACGAGTCTGGGAGTTGGCAGTGTTGCCAATTCCCCGGAAGCCGATTCCGCCGGTGCCCACCACGAACTGGCGGACGCCGCGGGCATCATCGCGGACGCCGCTGGCGTTCATCGGCGCGAACCGTTCGTAGTCGTGGTCGTGCCCGGACAGCACAACCTCTGCGCCGTGTTGGTTCAGCAGATTCCAGAAGGGCTGCATCTTGGCATCGTCGCCGTGGTCGCCAGAGGAGAAGCGCGGCTTGTGCCAATAGGCCATCGTGCACGGCTTCACGGTCGACGCCAAATCAGTCTGTAGCCACGTCAACTGCTCCGTACCGCACGGCTTGCCGACACACTCCGAGTTCAGGGCCACGACATGCCAGCCGCTGGTCTTGGCGTTCCCCGTGTCGTAGGAGTACCAGCCCTTACCGCGCGCACCGGCCGGTCCGTTAGCTGCACCGACACCGTTGAAGTAGTCGAAGTAGCCGGCGCCATCCGCCTCATGATTGCCCATCACCGGGGCGGTCTTGGCCTTGAACTTGCCCCAGGTCTTGTCGTATGAGGCAAGGAAATCGCTGTAGCGGCCATCCGGGTACTGCAGGTCCCCAAGTGCGAGCACCTTGAAGTAGCGATTGATATTCGCCTGAATCAAGTCGCCGGTGTACTTGGAATCGCCACCACCGACACCACCTGCCACGTCACCCGCGGCCACCACCGTTACATCCCCAACCGGAGCCGGGGTCGGCGTCGGCTTTGGGGTCGGCGTCGGCGTAGGCGTCGGCTTTGGGGTCGGCGTCGGAGTCGGCGTCGGCTTGGGCGTCGGCTTTGGGGTCGGAGTCGGCTTTGGGGTCGGAGTCGGCGTCGGCTTGGGAGTCGGAGTCGGGGCCGGGCCTGACTTCAGGTCGGGAATCGGAGTACCCGACTTCTGGAACTGGAACCGGTCGAGATTGACGTAGTCACCCGGGTAGCCGGACTGGAACGTGACGAACACCTTGTGCACGCCAGTAACGCCCCCAGCATTGGCCGGGATCTGACGATAGCTGTCCCAACCACCAGTACTGCCGACAGCGAAGTTGCCCACGATCGGCCCCGTCGGACTGTCAACCCGGTAGTTCACCAATCCCGATCCAGACGAACCGCCGGACACCAGGGAATGCACCTGGGACAAGCCGCCGGCTCCGAAATCGAAACTGCCGAAGCCCAGCGAATCCCC
>JAUPKM010000350.1 GCA_030837445.1 Actinomycetota bacterium | reverse complement strand
TGTAAGGACACGACTGCTGCGGTGGCGGTCGTCGCGCCCGGCGGGATGAAGTAGCGCACGGTGCGCTCATCGCCGCGGTGGACGAAGGTGAATTCGCCTGTCTTGACGGTGCAGCCTCGGACTGCGGGTGCCGTCGAGGAGGTTGCGGCGGCGGGCGTGGCGCCCAACACGGAGGTCAGTAGCAGCGGCAAGCATCCGAGGGCGACGAGTAGGGCTCTCGTCGTCGATGGCTGCAGTCCGGTGCGGGTTGCGCCGCGCAAGAGCTGATTCGCCACACCGAGGGAGTCTACGGTCCGGGCGCACTCGGACCTTCGCGGTGGGCTTCGCACAGGTGCGATTTGCGGGACTGCCCGCGAGGTACACGCGGCCCTGGCGATCGAGTGCGACCCCCTGCGGCGCCCACGATTGGCCGGGCCACGTCGGGGATGGCGTCGCCGAGCACTCGGTGGCCGTCAGACCTGCAGTGCACAATCCCACTTGGCCGAGCGGGAATTCGACCTTTGTCGCAGGATCCCGGCAGGCATCTACCCCGTCAGCAAGGTCCCGTCGAGTGCAGGTCGATCGTCGTAGTAGCGGCAGATGTTCCCGATGGTGCTCGCGGCGATGTCGTGCAGGGCGTTGGTTGTGAGGAAACCCTGGTGTGAGGTGATCAGCACGTTTGGAAGGCTCGACAGATTGGCGAACATCCGGTCGGACAGCACCTCGCCGGAGTGGTCCTCGAAGAACAGCCCGGCCTCGCCTTCATAGACGTCCAGGCCCGCGCCGCCAACCTGGCCGCTCTCTAGACCGCGGATCAGCGCCGCCGTATCGACGAGTCCGCCACGACTCGCGTTGATCAGGACGACACCTGGTCTGCAGCGGCCGATGAAGGCATCGTCGATCAGATGGTGGGTGTCCGGCAGCAGTGGCGCGTGCAGCGTGATCACGTCGGCACGCTCGGCGATCTCGTGCAGGTCGACGTAACTGGCGCCCAGCCGGGCAGCAAACTCTGCGTCGGGTTCAAGGTTGTTGAGCAACACCGCCATTCCGAATCCGGACAGGATCTGCGCGACCACGCGGCCGATCCGGCCCGCCCCCACAACTCCGACCGTTCTGCCATGCAACTCGAAGCCGACCAGGGGGTCGAGCGTGAAGTTCTGGCCTCGCACTCTGTCGTGGGCCAGCGGGATCTTCCGGCTGATGGCCAACAACAGCGCGACCGAGTGCTCCGCCACAGAATGCGGCGAATAGGTCGACACGTGGACAACTCGCAGTCCGTGCTGCCGCGCAGCCTTGAGGTCCACGTTGTTGAATCCATCGCTGCGCAGCGCAATGAGCTTCACCCCGCTCGCTGCGAGCTTGCCGATCACCTCGGCTGAGGCGTCGTCGTGCGATCCCAGACAGACACAGTCGGCCTCGCCAACGGAGTCGACCGTTGTGGCGTCCAGGTGGTGGTCGACGAAGCGCAAGTCGATTCCGGCGGCCAACGCCACCGGCGTGAACGCGTCTCGAAAGTAGGACTTGGCGTCGAAGACCGGAACCGGGCGCATGCCGCACATCTTGCCGCCCTTCGCCGCGTTAATCCTGTTCAATCTGGCCGAAGAATGTCGGCTGGGGCGGCTACCGGGTCGGTCAGTGGGAGCAGGTAGCCGGGCCGACCGGATGGCTACCCCGGCCGCTGCAGGAGCTCCACATCCACTATGTCCAGCACAGCCGCGAAGGCGGGTGCGTACTCGGCACCCGGTGAGTTCCGAACGCCGTGCGCTGGCCAGGTGTTCAGGTAGTCCGGAGCGGATCCGGATGGCTACGCCAATCGTGGGAGTCCACTCCACACTCCTCGATCTCCAACTCCGTCGCGACACGCCGCGACACGCCGAGCTCGGAGCCGCCCGCTGGTGATCTTGGAGTGCACACACGTCATCGCCCCCCGCGGGCGATCGACGGGCACCTGCCTGGGTAGCCGATGGGTCGCGGCAGGGGTCGAGGCTGTGGGCATGGCTGGGGGAGAGGGGTGGAACCACTCAAGCTAAACTCGCGGCGTGTTCAGCACGAACTCGCGGCGCAACGGGTCCGCCTCGAGCGGCGACGTTCGCGCCCGATGACGCGCCCATCTTCCAAGGTCAAGTCGTCGACCAAGTCGACAGGCAAGCCCGCGGCCGTCACCGCCGGACTCGCTGGCACGCCCAAGGCAGCTGGTGCCAGACCCGGTGGCCCGTCTCGGGCACTTGAGCCCGCCGCATCGATGAACTCGGGCATGCCGATCGACGCCTTCTCCGATGCCGACGGGATCTGGACCACCGTTCCGCTCCCGGCGCTCCCGGCGCTCCCGGCGACATCGGCTCGCGCATCGAGCGGTCGGGAGTCGGCTGCATCGAGTGGCGTGGCGGCGGTGCCGGCCGCGGAGTCGGCTATCCGGAGGTCGATTCCGAGTGGATCTGGTTGGCGAGCCGGGGAGGCCTGGGCCCTGCCGGTCGACGCGAGCCTGCCGCGGCGCCTTGGCCTGCTGCTTGACGGAGAGCTGGTGACGCCGCGGATGGCCGCGCTAGCCGCCCTGTTGGCAGGTGTGATGGAACTGGTTGATTCCCGCAACTTCGTACCGACCATCGACAAGCAGGAGCGGCGCCTGCTCCCGACGCCAGTTCCTGCGCAGGCTGTCGCGCTCGCCGGGGTCGGCCGGGACCTCGTCGCGGCTGGGTTCTTCCGAGACGAGAGCGATCCAGCCACGGCCGTGCAACAACTCGTCATCACGCTGCTCAATGGCATCGAGTCGATCGCGTCCGCGCTCGTAGAGGCCACGCAAGCTGCGCCGACGACGGTCGCGCCGACCGCCGCAATCCGGCGATGGCAGCAGTGGGCGAAGCAGGTGGCCGTTCGAAGGGCATCGAACGCGCGCCTCGTCCTGAGACTCGACGTGCCGGAGGACCTGGTTGTCGCGGCCGAACCCGCGGCGAGCCCAGCGGTGGAAGCGGGCCTCACCGCTCGACCCTCCGGGTCGGGCGTGCAGGCGTCTCCGCCGCCCAGCCAATGGACCCTCACTCCTATCGCTGCCGCCCTGGATGATCCGACGACACGCTTCCCGGTGACGCGCGCCGCTGGAATCCAGTGGCCACTGGCCACGACACAGTCCGGCGCCGATAGGGCCGCGGCCACCACCGCAGCGACCACCGCCGAGGAGGTGAGCGACTCAGCCTCCGCCTTCCGCACCTCCTTCTCCGACTGGGCTGCCCGTGAACTGGCTGCTCTTCGTCGAGCCTGGCCCAAGGGGCCGTTCAGCAAGCTCCAATCGACCCAGCTCTCGAGTGAGGAGGCGGTGGAACTGCTCGACGCACGGGTCGACGCCCTCGCCGAACAGGGCATTGAGGTGATCATGCCCAGTGGACTGCTGCGACCGACCACCGTGCGCCGCCGCGCATCAGCGGAACCGGGACTCGGGCTGCTCGGCGCTGGGGATCTGCAGCTACGTGCGGAGTTCACCGTGGACGGCGTCGTGCTGACCGACGACGAAGTGGCTGCTTTGGTGCAGGCCAAGGCGGAGTTGGTGTCGGTGCGCGGGCACTGGATTCGGGTCGATGACTCCGAGCGGTTGGCGCTAGCTCGACTCCTCCAGCTCGTCGAGCGTCCGATCACCTTGACTCAGCTCCTCGCCGAGGACGCGCTCGCCGGTGCTGAGTGGCAAAGTAGCCCGCTCCAGCCATTACAGGCGGCGACACCTGTCGAACCGTCAGCACTCGTGAGGGCGACATTGCGGCACTACCAGCGCGACGGACTGGAGTGGTTGACGTGGGTCGAGTCGAACCGAACGGGCGGCATCCTCGCCGACGATATGGGCCTCGGAAAAACCCTGCAGGTGCTCGCCCGGATCGCTGCCGACCACGCCGGGCCCACGCTCGTCGTCTGCCCTGTGACATTGGTCGACACCTGGCTGCGGCAGGCCGCACAGTTCACACCCGACCTTCGGATCCGCGCGCACCATGGCAGCGAACGCCGCGACTCGGATATCGCGGCAGACGCCGATGTCGTCGTGACTACCTACGGTGTGCTCGCCCGCGACGAAGTGGTGCGTGCAACTGCATGGCATCGGGTGGTGCTCGACGAGGCGCAGGCGGTGAAGAATCCGGACACCCGTGTCGCCCGGGCTGCTCGTGGTCTCACTGCCACCCACCGACTGGCCGTCACAGGCACGCCCGTGGAGAATCACGTGGGCGACCTGTGGAGTTTGATGGCCTTCGCGATGCCGGGGCTGCTGCCCGCGCGCGCTACGTTCCGTCGGCGGTTCGGTCAGGCGGCCCCGGATTCGCCGGAACTTCAGCTGTTGCGAGATGTGACGGCACCATTCCTGCTGCGTCGGTTGAAGTCGGATCCGGCGATTCTGCCGGACCTGCCCGAGCGCGTTGTCGTCCGCGACGACTGCGCGCTGACCAAGGAGCAGGTGGGTGCATATGAGGCGGTCGCCCGGCAGTTGCTCGACTCGTTGGACGAAGGTGGCGGACAGTCGGGTGGTCAGGGTGCTCGGGGCAGCGAGCCCGGCGCGCGGGGAACCCGCGAGGCCCAGGCGGGTGCGGCCGGTCTGGCCCGGCGGGCGACCGTGCTCGCCGCGATCGGCCGCCTGAAACAGGTGTGTGTCCACCCGGCGCTGCTGACTGAGAATCGACGCGGGCTGCGGGGCCGGTCGGGCAAAGTCGACCGTTTGACAGATCTCTGTGCCGAGATCATCGACGAGGGCCAGGCGGTAGTCGTCTTCACCCAGTTCGCCTCGTTCGTACCGGATCTGGCCACTCACCTGCAGGAACAGCTGGGCACCGAAATCGCCACCCTGGTCGGGTCCCACAGCCGCGCTCGGCGGGCCGCCACCGTCGACGCCTTCGCCGCGCCCGACGGGCCATCGGTACTGGTCGCCTCCATCAAGGCCGGCGGCACGGGGCTGACACTCACCCGGGCGAACCACGTCGTCCACCTTGATCGCTGGTGGAATCCGGCCGTCGAGGACCAAGCCTCCGACCGGGTATGGCGAATC
>JAUPKM010000349.1 GCA_030837445.1 Actinomycetota bacterium | reverse complement strand
CCGTGCAACTGGATGCGGCAACGGTCCGTCAACTCGCCGATGCGCTCACCGGGCAGCCATTCGTCGTCACCGATGTCACTGAGAAGCCGTCCACCCGGCGACCCGCCGCGCCTTTCACCACCTCCACCTTGCAGCAGGAGGCCTCTCGCAAGCTTCGCTGGACCGCTCAGCGCACGATGAGGGTTGCGCAGGGACTGTACGAACGCGGCTACATCACCTACATGCGTACCGACTCCACCACCCTGTCGGATACCGCGATCAAGGCCGCCCGCGCGCAGGCCAGCGCCCTCTTCGGGGCTGACCACCTAGCCGGTACCGGTAGGAAGTGGACGAACAAGGCCAAGAATGCGCAGGAGGCGCACGAGGCGGTACGACCCGCCGGCGACGAGTTCCGGACGCCAGCAGACGTGGCTGGCGAGCTGGTCGGCGATGAGTTTGCGCTGTACGACCTGATCTGGAAGCGCACGCTGGCATCACAAATGGCGGATGCCAAGGTCGCCACCACAACGGTCCGGCTCGGCGCATCCGCCACCGACGGGCGTCGCGCTGAATTCTCCGCCTCCGGCACGGTCATCGTCTTCCCAGGGTTCCTCGCGGCCTATGAAGAGAGCTCCGACGACGAGGACACCCGCGCCGCCGAAGGTCGGTTGCCAGCGTTGGCCAAGGGCGACCCAGTCGATGTCCGCGCGTTGGACCCCGAGGGCGACGAGACGAAGCCGCGCGCTCGCTTCACCGAGGCCAGTCTGGTGAAACGCCTCGAGGAGTTGGGGATCGGACGCCCCTCGACCTACGCCGCCATCATCGAGAACATCCTGAACCGCGAGTACGTCGTCAAACGCGGTTCGGCGCTGGTGCCAACCTGGCTGGGCTTCTCGGTCATCCGGCTACTGGAGGACCACTTCGGGGACCTAGTGGACTTCGACTTCACCGCCAGGATGGAGGAGATCCTCGACCTGGTGGCCGGTGGCGATGCGAAGAAACTGTCGGTGCTGAAGCGCTTCTACTTCGGCGACCAGGATGCCGGCGATCAGCCATTCCCCGGACTGCATCCGATGGTCTCCCGGATCGACCAGATCGACGCCCGGGCGAACGCCAGCTTCCCGATTGCCGGGTGCGACGCGGTGGTCCGGGTGGGCCGCTACGGACCCTATCTGGAGCGCGGCGAGGACCGGGCCAACATCCCCGAGGGACTGGCGCCGGACGAGTTGACGGCCGAGAAGGCCGAACAACTGCTCGCCGAACCCTCGGGTGACCGAGAGTTGGGAACAGACCCGGAGAGCGGGCGGCCGATCGTCGCCAAGTCCGGCAGATTCGGACCATATGTCACCGAGGTGCTGTCGGAGGATGAGGCGGCGCTGACGGGCAAGCAGAAGATTAAGCCCCGTACCGGCAGCCTGTTCGCCAGCATGAGCCTGGATACGGTGACACTGGCTGACGCGCTACGGCTGCTGACGCTGCCGCGAGTAGTGGGCACTCATCCGGACGACGGTGAACCAATCACTGCCCAGAACGGGCGCTATGGTCCGTACCTCACGCACATCAAGGACAGCCGCTCGCTGTCCGACGAGGAGGCGATCTTCAGCATCACCTTGCCGGAGGCGCTCGCGCTGCTGGCGCAGCCGAAGCAGCGGCGCGGACAGGCGGCCGACCCAGGCAAACCGATGGGGGAGGATCCCAACAGCGGCGGGGCCATCCTGCTGAAATCCGGTCGGTTCGGACCGTACGTCACCGACGGTGAGACCAATGCGTCGCTGCGACGCGCGGATGACCCGGAGACCATCAGCCACGAGCGAGCGGTGGAACTGCTGTCGGAGCGGCGAGCTGCCGGTCCGAGTACCAAGGGCCGGAAGAAGGCGGCCGCGAAGAAGGCGCCTGCCAAGAAAGCGCCAGCCAAGAAGGCGCCCGCGAAGAAAACAGCAGCCAAGAAGGCACCTGCCAAGAAAGCGCCAGCCCAGAAGGCCGCAGCAACGCAGGCGAGTAATTCGGTGCGCGACGATGCGCTCGATCGGGTCCCGGCCGGGCGCTGACGGAGGCAACCGTGGCTGCCGGAGTGTTCGTCGTTTTCGAGGGCGGAGAGGGGGCCGGTAAGTCGACTCAGGCGGCCTTGTTGGTGAGTCGACTACGGGCGATGGGCCAGCAAGTCGTGGCGACAAGAGAGCCGGGCGGCACCCAGCTCGCGGAGGACATCCGCGCGTTGTTGTTGCGGGCCAGCGCGGAGCCGATGTCTGGCCGTTGCGAAGCGTTGCTGTTTGCGGCGGCCCGCGCCGATCATGTGGAACGGGTGATCCGACCGGCGTTGGCCGCCGGCCAGGTAGTCGTGTGCGACCGATTCGTGGACTCTTCCGTCGCCTACCAGGGCGATGCCCGAGGGTTGCCACGTGTGGAGATCGCTGACCTGAGCGAGTGGGCTACCGATTCCTTGATGCCCGACCTGACGGTGCTGCTGGACGTCTCGCCGGCCGCCGGGGTGGCGCGCGCGCAGGATCGCAACCGGATGGAGTCTGAATCCTTGGAGTTCCATCTAGCCGTACGGGCAGGCCTGTTGCGATCAGCCGAGGAGGCACCACATAGGTACCTTGTGCTGGACGCTGCCGGGGCCGTCGAGGACCTCGCCCGGAAGGTAGCGGCCCGGGTCGAGGAACTCTTGGCGGACCGACCGTGACCGTCTGGGATGCGCTGGTGGGCCAGTCCGATGTGGTCGAACAGTTGCAGCGGGCGGTTGCCGCGGCCCACGAAACCGATCCGGGACCCGAGATGACCCACGCTTGGCTCATCACCGGACCTCCCGGCTCGGGCCGGTCGATGGCCGCCGTCGCCTTTGCCACTGCGCTGGTATGCCCTGACGGCGGCTGCGGCACGTGTCGCGCCTGTCGGGACGTGGCTTCCGGGGTTCACAGCGACGTCACCATCGTCCGGCCGGAGGGCGTCATCTTCGGGGTGGATCAGACCCGCGGTCTGGTCGGCCGAGTTGGGGTCCTGCCAAGCCGTGGTGACTGGAACGTCATCGTTATCGAGGATGCGGACAGACTGAACGAGCACGCCGATAACGCGCTGCTGAAGTCGTTGGAAGAACCGCCCTCGCGTGGCGTCTGGGTGCTGTGCGCGCCCAGCCCGGATGATCTGCTGCCGACTATTCGGTCGCGCTGCCGGGTGATTCGGCTGCGGACACCGCCGATCCCGGAGGTGGCCGATTTCCTGGTTCGGGTAGCGGGAGTGGACCCGGCGCTCGCCTCGTACGCGGCCAGGGCCGCGCAGGGACACGTCGGTCGGGCGCGGGCACTCGCGCTCGACGAGGGCGAACGCGTGCGGCACCAGGAGATCCTCCGGTTCCCGCAACGACTCGGGTCGGTGGCAGCGTGCCTCACCGCGGCCGCTGATGTCGTTGCGGCGGCCCGGCTGCGAGTAGCCGATGTGGCCGACCCGATGGATGCCGATGACCTGGCGCAGTTGCTGCGCAACTACGGCGAGGGCGGAACCGGCGCAGGTAGTGCGAAGGTAAGGGCCGGTGCCGCGGTCAAGGAGCAGGAGAAGGGCCAGCGAAACCGTCGGCGTCGGTTGCTGCGGGACGAACTCGACCGCGTGTTGCTGGATCTGCTCGGGCTGTACCGCGACCTGTTAGTGCTGCTCGCCGATCAGGATGCGTCGCTGATCAACGAAGAGCTGCGGTCCGAGATCGATCGGATGGCTGCCAACGTCGACATGGTCGGGGCACTGCGCAGGATTGACGCCCTCGGCCGAGCCCGGGCATTGCTGGCTGCCGACGGCAACGAGGACCTGGTGTTCGAGCGGTTAGCGCTGGAGCTGCAGCGACCACAGGTGCGCTGAAGCCGGTTGAAGGCTTACGGTAGGCGTGTGACTGCGAAGAATGACTCGGGCGAGGCCTTCGGTCGGTGGCTGGCCAAAGGAATCGATGCGTTTGAATCTGCCCGGGTGCAGCGGGCCAGGCGACGAGATCCGTTTGAGGCTGCCGAGCAGCGACGGGCGTTGGCGATCCAGCAGCGGAATCAAATCCAGGTGGCCAACGCCAACGCATTGGACAGCTACCAACGGCGACTGGGACGGTTGCGGAACCGGGCCAGTTCCGGCATTTATCTCGCGGCCGGCTCGGCTGGCCTGGGGGTTATCGATGTCGCCACGCTGGTGGTGGAGCCCGGCGGTGTCATCCCTGGTTCAGCTGGTCTGTGGTTCGTTGCGGCGGCTGCGGCGGCGTTGATCGGGCTGCGGGCGAGGCAGCAGCTCCAGACGGTTGAGCCGCCGCCGCCACAGGCTTTGCCGACAGTGCCGCCGCCGCTGTTGATGCCCGGTTCGGTGGGGTCGGAGGAGGCCGCCGATTTGGCCGCTGCCGAGGCTCAGTTGTACGCCATGATCCCGGCGGTCGATGAGTTGCATGCCGAGGCCGGCTTGGGTCTGCGGGCAACTGTGGCCAGCGTGCAGCCGAATATGTACCGGCTGATCGAGCGGATCCATCTCGTCTCGCAGGTCGACGCCTTTGCTGCACCGCAGGCTGCGGATGCGGCTGAGGTCCTCCGGCGCAGATTGGCCGACGGTGTCCGGGCCTACCAGCAACTGATCGCGGCCACCGCGACCCTGCTGGCCGCGCCCGATCCGGCTGGCCCCGCAGGGCGTACCTTGGCCGCCGCGACAGCCGAGCTGGAGGCCTACGCGGCCGGGCTGGGGACAGCGTCCGACGTCTTCGACGGCAACTGATCGGCCAGGTACCCGTGCCTAGGTTCGCGGCCCAGCTGGACGTCTCAGGGCATAGATTGCCAGGTATGCGATTCTACGTCGGCGTGCTCGTGACGGTCCCGCTCGTGCTTTCCGGCTGCGTTGGCGTCAGCGTGGACAAGGTGGAACCGACCATTCCGGCCAGCCCGTCGGGGTCCAGCCAGGTCGGTAGTGCCCCGGATCCGGCGTTGGCCAAGTACTACGCGCAGGATGTGAACTGGCGACGTTGCTCGCCCTCCTCGTCCTTCCTGTGTGGCACCATCAACGTCCCGTTGGACTACGCCAAACCGGACGGTCCAGCGATCAAGGTGGCGGTGCTGCAGGTGCAGTCGAGCGGCGATGCCCGGCTCGGTTCACTCTTGATGGATCCCGGCGGCCCGGGTGGGTCGGGGATCGAGTTTGCCGCCGCCGCCGCGGGCGCCTTCTCCCCCGAAATCCGAGATGCCTACAACCTGATCGGGCTCGATCCACGCGGAGTAGGCCAGAGCACGCCGGTGGAGTGCTTGACAGACAAGCAGACCGACGACTTGATCGACGCACCATCCTCGCCCGAAAACCAGGCGGAAGAGCAGGAAGCCATCAGGGTCTACACCGAGCTGGGGCCCCGCTGTGTCAAGAACTCCCCGCAGATAGCTCGGTACATGGACTCCATCAGCGCGAGCAAGGATATGGACGTGCTGCGGGCATCCCTGCGCGAGGATAAGTTGAACTACCTGGGCTACTCCTACGGGACGTTTCTCGGTGCGCTTTACGCCGAGCAGTTCCCGACCCACGTCGGTCGTTTTGTGCTCGACGGTGCGCTCGATCCGGAGCTGGACAATGCCGAGTTGGCTACCGGTCAGGCGGCTGCCTTCCAAGTGGAACTGGGTCGCTACCTCGACTGGTGTGTGCAGCAGCGCGACTGCCCGCTCGGCAGCGACCGGGCGGCGGCCGAGGCACGGTTGCAGGCATTCGTGCGACAGGTGGCTGACCAGCCACTCGCGGCCGAACCGAGCCGCCCGCTCACCGAATCCCTATTGATCTCGGCGATGGCGATGTCCATGTACGCACCAGAGGTGCAGTGGGATTCGTTAAACAGGGCGCTGGCGGCCGGCCTGGCGGGTGACGGGTCGGAACTGTTGGCGCTGGTGGACGAGACCACCGAGCGGAATGCCAATGGCACGTTTAACAACAATGGCAACGAGGCCATCTACGCGGTGAACTGCCTGGACCGGCCAGATCGCTACGACGCTGCGCAAGTGGAGAAATTGGCCGGTCAATGGGGTCAGCAGTGGCCGTTCATCGGTGATTCGCAGGCGTGGAGTCTACTCGCCTGTGACAATTGGCCGGCGCCGGCGACCTACACCCCGCACAAGATCGTCGCACCGGGCACGCCAGACATCTTGGTCATCGGCACTCAGTACGACCCTGCCACCCCCTACGTCTGGGCGCAGGCGCTGGCGGGCGGGCTGGAGAACGGCAAACTGATCAGCTGGCAGGGCGGCGACGGTCACACCGCCTACCTGCGCTCCAGCGCTTGCGTCAACGCCATCGTCAATCGCTTCCTGCTGACGGGTAAGGCGCCGGAGGCGGAGAACACCGTCTGTCCGCTGACCGGCGCGATCCCGATTTCAGACTAGCGGCGCGAGGTCGGTGACGCGGGCGAGGTTGGTGACGCCTGCGGGCTGGCGGGGGCCAGCGAGGCGGGCGCGGACGGCGTGGCCGACTGATCCACAGTCACCTGCAGGAATGGCAGGGTCGTCTCCGCCCAGGGGAAGATGACTGCCATCAAGAGCACGATCACCGCAGCTACCAGCACGATCGCCGACACAACCTTCCACGGTGTGCCACCCGGCAGATGACGCCACAGCCACGGGTACATCAGCCGTTCACCACCATTCGGGGCGGACCCTGTGTTCGCGGTTGTTTCGAGGAGAGTGTGCCCCACCAGATCCAGCGTTCGTAGGACGCCCAACGCGGGTTGCAGGTGGTCAGGGTGAGTAGCCGGTTGGAAGCGAGTGGGACGTCGAATGGCTGCGGTGAGATCGACCAGGTGTCTGCCGGCGACACGATCTGGGTACGCACCAGCTTGTAGGTGTACCAATAGCCTTGGGTCTGCACATACACGTTGTCACCGACTTGTAGCTGGTCCACATAGCGCAGCGGTTCGCCGTGGGTGGCGCGGTGTGCCGCGGTGGCGAAGTTCCCCACCTGACCCGGCATTGCGGTGCCCGGGTAATGGCCGATTCCCTCTGCCAGCACCTCCAGGCTGACTCCTTGGATGACCGGCTCGCCCTCCACATCGCTGCCCAACCGCGGGATGGTCATCAGGGCGAAGCCGGTGCCTTCCGGGGGCTGCTTGGTCAACTCGGCGGGCGGGTCCTTCAGTGACGCCTTCCAGGAATCGGTGATGGCGTTCGCCGCCTGGCTTGCTGCCCGGTCGGCCAACACATTCGTCCACCACAGTTGGTAACTGACGAAGAGCAACAGCACGAGGCCGAGCGTGATCATCACCTCGCCGAGTTTGCGAACGAAAGCTCGCATCCAGCTGCCTCCCTAGGCGAACGTCCGGCCGGAGTCAGTGCTTGCGTAGGTCTTGCCGGCGCCATCGACTG
>JAUPKM010000049.1 GCA_030837445.1 Actinomycetota bacterium | reverse complement strand
TGCGCGCCTCGGACGCCGATCGGGATCGGGTCGCCGACGTCCTGCGCGAGAGCTACGCCGAAGGACGACTGACCCCCGCGGAGCACGAGGAACGACTGACGGCGGTGTACGCCGCCACCACGATCGGGGATTTGGTTCCCATTCTCAGTGATCTGCCGGTACCGCCCGGCACCCTCGCAGTTCCGACCAGCAGTGGCATTGCCATGCCGACCGGGAACGCGACAGTCGCCGCTGGGTCTTCACCTGCCGCAGCTCAAAGTGGGCCCATCGTTGCGGTATTCGGGGAATTCGAACGTGCAGGCGCGTGGACGGTCCCGGCAGAGTTGACCGCAGTCTGCGTGTTCGGCGGGGGAAAGCTCAACTTCACGGAAGCCGTCTTGACTGGTCAAGAGACCATTCTGACTGCGGTCTGTCTGTTCGGCGAGCTAGAGCTCACCATCCCCGAGGGAATGGCCGTGCGAGGTGACGCAGTGGCCCTTTTGGGCAGCCAAACACTTCCGTCGGGCCTGGCCACAGCGAATGGACCCACGCTGGTGATCCGAGGGGCAGCAATCCTGGGCGAGATCAAGGTGGTCCGGGCGCCTCGGCCGCCGGTCCAGCAGGTCGGTCAGTAGCTGGCGGGGACCACTCGGCGGATTCGACCGGGGCGACCGGGGCCCGGCGTCGGAGAAACACGTCGATCAAGCCCAAGCCCACAACCAGCACCACAACAGCGACCGATCGCCCAAAGGTGTAGATGGCAACGATGGCCGCGGCGGAGACCAGTAGGCGGGCGCCCGCCAGCAGCAACTGATCGATCATCACATCCTTGCCCTGCCGGGCGGTGGCGAACAACCCGCGGTGCTCTGCCACCCACACCAACAGCGCCTCCAACAGAATCAACGCAAACAGCCAAACGGCGTAGAAGCCGATCGCGTATGAATCGTGGGAGTGCTCCGACATCGCCACGGCCGCCACCGGCGTCAACGTGAAGGCGAACAGGAAGAAGAAGTTCACCACCATGAACACCCGATCGATGGCGACCACCTGCGAGACGAGTTGGTGGTGACTGAGCCAGAACACGCCGACCAGGGCGAACGACACGATCAGCGCCAGCAGGCCGCCGTTGCGTCCCACGATGAGGTCACGGAAGGCAACCCACCAGGCCTCATCTCGCGGATGGCGGACCAGGACGGTCAGCGACAGAAGCGTCAGCGCGACCACCGCACCGTTGTCCACCAACGACAGCAGCCGATTGAATTCCGCACCGCCTCGGGGGTAGCGCACCGACCAGACGCTGTATCTGGGTCGCGGTTCGTCCGTCGGTCCCGTCGCCGCCGTGGTTTCTTCCGCAGCCGGCATTCGTTGTCCCTTTCGCCTCGACTAGGAGGCGACGATACTGCCGGAGCGGGCGTCTACCCGGGCGGCGCGCTCTCGGCCGCGGGTATCAATCATGAGTAGCCCGGGCGGCGGCCGCCCCGTGCACGGCGTCATCGGCGAAGGCCTCCGGCAGCGTTGCCCGACGCCACTGCCAGAGACCGAAGGCGACCCCCAGCACTCCCACCAGCACCGCCCACTGCAGATAGGTGACCGTCATCGAGTGCTGGTCCGCCGAGCCGTTCAGGCCGAACGCCTCCAGCGAAGCCGCAGCCGCCACTACCCCAATGCCACCGGTGGTGACCATCACCGTCAGCAGCACGCCAGCCGCGGCACCGGCCTGCGAAAGGCGCACCACGCTCTGAACCGCGATGTTGCCGAATTGGAACCCCAGCCCGAGGAAGAACGACGCGATGCCCATCAACACCAGGTAGACGACGAGGTTCTGGGAGAAGGCCAGCGCGGCCAAGCACAGGGCTCCTGCGATCATCGCGACCGTCATCACCCGCTGGCCCGCGAACCGAGGCGCCAGTCGCCCGCTGATGGGGCCGCCGATCGACAGACCAACCGCGGCCGGGATGAACAACAGACCGGCCGCAAGACCTGACAGCCCTCTGGTCTGCTGTAGGTACAGCGTCGCGAGGAAGATCATCACGCAGAGTCCGGCGTTGGCGATGGTGGCGGCCAGCACCAGCGCCGTGAACCGCTGGTTGCGCCAGAGGTCCGGTGGTAGCACCGGCCAACTCGACCTCCGCTCCCAGACGACGAACCCGACCAACGCGATGAGTGCGATCAACGCCGGGAAGATGGTCAACCAGAACGAACCCGGGGATGTCGACAGATCGTCGAGGGCGAGCGAGAACCCCGCGACCAGCAGCGCGATCAACGCAATGCCCAGGTAGTCCAGATTCCGAATCCGCTTTCCGGCCAGGTCCGGGTCGGTTTGCTCGCGGAGTTGGAACGCACCCCAGATCACCCCCGCGGCGGCGATCGGCACATTGACGAAGAAGACCCAGCGCCAGCCGATCGTGGCGGAGAAGGCACCGCCCAGGATCGGACCGGCGGCGGTGCCGATGCCGGCGAGTCCGCTTAGGAAGCCGAGCATCTTGGGTCGCTCCTGGTCGGTGGTGGCGTTGCTGACGAGGGCGAAGGCGACCGGGAAGTACAGGCCGGCACCGAGGCCTTGCACGATCCGAGCCACGATGACCGAGTCCGCTGTCGGAGACAGCCCACACCACAGCGACGCCAGTCCGAAAATCGACAGTCCGATCAGGACGATCTTCTTCCGGCCGACCAGATCCGCCAGCCGACTGCCAGGAACCATGGCGATACCCAGCGCGATCATGTAGGCGCTGACCGACCACTGCAGATTCTCCGGTGTCGTATGCAGGTCCTCGGCCATGTTCGGCAGCGCCAAGGCGAGCGCGAAGTAGTCGAGCTGCACACAGATGAGGGCGATCGCGATCGCGCCGAACCGTCCCAGCGCGCTCCGCATCGTCGACATCGGACAATGGTCCCACCAGTGGAGGCTCGCCGCCGACTCATTTCACGCCGCGATCGATCGCGGCCGGAAACTGCTTCCGACGAATTCCCTGATGCAGGTTTGCCAGGCGTCTTGGGTGGGTAGATGTTACACACGCCGGGCGGTTGTACCACCCGGATTCCTATCCAAGGCAGGTGTACGGGACATGACCCGCAGACGATATTCATTCGCAGCTCTAGGCGGCGTGCTGGCAATCGCGGCGACCGCCGTCACCGGCGTGGCAGTGGCGGGACCCGCTGCTGCAGCAGGCTCGGTCGCCACCGTGACCACCACACCGACACCCGTCGCTGTCTCCCTGGGTGACAGTTTCATCTCCGGCGAAGGCGGCCGGTTCGCAGGCAGCGTCTACAACAACCTGGGCTCCGACGGTGAGTCCGACACTGGCCCGCACAACCTCGGGTGGGGTGTCTATCGCGACCAGAACGGCAACCCCATCTCCGGTGAGCGGGAGCGCTGCCACCGTTCGGTCTCTGCCGAGATCAACGGCGCCGCCAAAGCCTTCGGACAGGTGCCGATCAACCTTGCTTGTTCCGGTGCCACGACGCGCGACATCCTGACCGACAGTCGCCGCGGCGAGAAGCCCCAGATCGAGCAACTTGCCGCAGTAGCGGCAGACAAGACCAAGCAGATCAAGACCATCGCAGTGTCGATCGGTGGCAACGACCTCGGCTTCGCCAGCATTTTGGCGGACTGCACCCAGATCACCAACTACCACGACTGCGGGACCAACGGCACGTACGCCAAACTGGAAGCGCGTCGGGCAACGGTGAAGGCCAACGTCACCTCGACGCTGAACGCGATCACCACCACGATGCGCAACAACGGCTACGCCGACGACAGCTACAAGTTCGTCTACCAATCGGGTCCAGACCTGTTTGCCACGTCCGGCTCGCGCTACCGGTCCTCCAGCATCTTCACTTGGTACAAGGAGAGCCCCGGAGTCCCGATGAGCGACGGCACAGTGGACTTCGCACACAACGCGATCGTGCCCTTCATCGGCAAACTCATGAAGGATGCCGCCACCTCAGCTGACAACAAGCACATCCAATTCCTGGACCTTGAGAACGCGTTCGAGGGCCACCAGCTCAGCCACACGGCTACCGAGCAGATCACCGTGCCGTGGGTGGGTAAGACGAAGACGCCGGCCGCCAGCACCGCCGAGTGGGTCGTTCCGATCAACTCCAACTACATGGCGGGGACCATCTTCGACACCGAGCGCCAGCAGGAGAGCTACCACCCGAACAAGTTCGGTCAGGACGCTCTGACCACCTGCCTCGTGGGAGCGCTCAAGACGAACGCTTCGGAGGTCTTCTGCGCCGGCCACGGCGGCCAGCCGCCGTCCGCGCAGACCATCACCACCAACTGACGGCCGTAACCGCAACGACCGCAGACGCCAGCTCCCAACCGCCACGCAGCGGGTGGGAGCTGGCGTCTGCGACGCGTCCACGGCCGCAACAGGGGACTATGTAGTCGCCTATCCGCGACCGAACAGGGGTTCCCATGACCACCGATCCAGTTGCCAGTGACCTTGAGGATCTCTACCGCGATCTCCATCGCCACCCCGAATTGGGGTACCAGGAGCACCGCACGGCAGGGATCGCCGCCGCCCGGTTGACTGCCTTGGGGTTCGAGGTGACAACCGGAATCGGCCAGACCGGCGTGGTCGGGATGCTCCGGAACGGAGAGGGTCCGATGGCCCTACTGCGAGCCGATATGGATGCCCTCCCAGTACTGGAGGAGACCGGACTCCCCTACGCCAGCAGCGCCACGGGCATTACCGCGGAGGGTCGTGAGACCCCGGTGATGCACGCCTGCGGGCACGATCTGCACGTCACCTGCCTGGTCGGGGCGTGCGAATCGCTGGCGGCCAGCAGGGACACCTGGTCGGGCACCCTGATGGTGGTGTTCCAGCCCGCGGAGGAGAGCATCAATGGCGCGCAAGCCATGGTCGATGACGGACTGTTCGAGCGCTTCGGAAACCCCGATGTGGTACTCGCCCAACATGTCGCCCCAATCCCGGCCGGCGTCATCGGCCTGCACGCGGGCCCGATGTTCGCTGCCTCCGACGCTCTGCGGATAACCCTGCACGGTACCGGCGGTCACGGGTCGCGGCCCGAGGCGTGTGTCGACCCGATCGTGATGGGAGCCGCGATCGTGATGCGGTTGCAGACGATCGTCTCTCGGCTGATCGCAGCAACCGAGACGGCAGTCGTGACGGTGGGCGCCTTCCGCGCCGGATCAGCCTCCAACATCATCCCGGCCAACGCCGAACTCCTGCTGACGGTTCGCACCTTCGACGCCGGCATTCGGCGACAGGTGCTCGCGGCGATCGAGCGAATCGTCCACGCTGAAGCGACCGCGTCCGGCGCACCGCGCCCGCCCGAGATCGTGGCCTTCGAAAGCACCGGCGTAGTTGTCAACGACGCTGCTGCCGTCGAACTCACCCGGTCATCGTTGGAGTCCACCGGGGCACTCGTGGTGGACCCCGGCCCGGCCTCCGGCAGCGAAGACGCCGGCATATTTGCCACGGCGGCAGCGGCACCTATCGTCTACTGGCTCCTCGGCGGCGCGGACCCGGCCGAGTTCACAGGCGCCACCAGTGTTGAGGCGATTGCGGCCAGGATGACCGAACTGCCCGCAAATCACTCCCCCAAGTTCGCTCCCGTCATCCAACCCACATTGGGAATCGGGGTGGCAGCGCTGGTGGCCGCTGCGAGGTGCTGGCTGCCGAGCCATCAGTAGCGGGCATCGTTGGAGGTGGCAGGATCGATTACATGCCCGACAACGACCCACTGCTGACCCCGCTCACCCTCGGCGCCATCGAGGTGCCGAACCGCGTCTTCATGGCGCCCCTGACGAGGTCCCGCGCGACCGATCCGGATGGCCTGGCGACACCGTTGATGACGACGTACTACTCGCAGCGCGCGACGGCCGGGTTGATCATCTCCGAGGCGACGAACATCTCCGAGATCGCCCGCGGCTACGCCTGGACACCCGGCATCTACTCGGCCGAGCAGGTGGCTTCCTGGCAGCCGGTCACGGCCGCCGTCCACGCCGCTGGTGGCCGGATCTTCTGCCAGCTCTGGCACACCGGACGGGTATCCCACGAGTCACTGCACCCCGGCTCCCCGCCGGTGTCGTCGTCATCGCTGGAGTGCGAGCAGTGTCAAGCGTTCATCCGAGTCGGTGACCGTGGTCAGCGGGCCGCGGCCACGCCACCGCGCGCGCTTAGCGCGGTTGAGATCGCGGCAACGATCGAGGACTACGCTGCCGCCGCGGTCAACGCGATCACTGCCGGTTTCGACGGTGTCGAGGTGCATGGCGCGAACGGCTACCTGCTACAGCAGTTCATCTCACCCAACGTCAACAACCGCGACGACCGCTATGGCGGGAGCACCGCGAACCGGGCGCGGCTGCTGCTCGAGGTGGTGGATGCGGTGGCGGCCGAAGTCGGCGGCGGACGGGTGGGCGTGCGAATCTCGCCGGTCTTTGGATTCAGCGGTATCGCCGACCCCGACCCCGGCCCGGTTCATCGGTACATCGCAGCCGCGTTGTCTGATCGTGCCATCGCCTTCCTGCACCTGGCTGACACCGGCACAATGGCGCCGGGAGCACAGCCTCGGATGGACGAGATTCTGGCGTTGATGCAAGGGACCTTTGGCGGCCCTGTCGTCCTCAACGGCGGCTACGACGTTGAACGCGCCCGGCGGGATATCGCACGTGGCGAAGCTTCCGCTATCGCCTTCGGCCGAGCATTCCTGGCCAACCCAGACCTACCTGCGCGGCTGGCCGCGGGTTATCCCTTGAACCCACCCGACCCCAGAACCTTCTACGGCGGCGCCGAGACCGGCTACACCGACTATCCCAGCTGGTCATAGCGCCACCGCATCGCTGGCTCGGGTCCACGACGTGTGGCCGTTACCACCGTCGCTTCGGCCGCGATCTGGGCCGCCGGCGAGACTATTCGCCGCAGTGACCGACTACTTCTGCCGCAGCACCTGAACGCCGTGCGCCAAAACCACATCCTGACCTCGGGCGGTGTTGATGGCATTGGGCCAGGTCATCGGAACTACGTTGGTCGGCAGGACTCCCCCCTGACCGAGTCGACTGTCGAGCTGGACGACCTTGTTCCGGTCGAGTGACTGCCCGAAGGGCCAACCCACCATGAACCCACCTGGCATCAGCGCCGCCGCTCCAACCATCCCAAATGAACCGTTGGTGCCGGTGAATCCCACCACCTTGCCCTGCGGAAGTCGCTTGATTCCCATTGCCACACCCTCACCCGAACTGACGCAGCCGTTGTTCACCAGTGCGACAACCGGGCCGTTGTAGTGAGGAATCCCAGGCTTGATCACAATCCCCTGCCCCGGCCGGACGTATTCACCGGTCACTTCGTCGATCACCCAGAGCTGGAACTTCCGGGTCGTGGGAACGATGTAACTCTGATACTCGTAGAAGGCAGTTCGGGGATAGAAGGAAGCCATGAAATCGGCCACCATCTGATCCGAGCCGCCCGAATTTGACCGAACGTCGACGATGACTCCAGCCACCTTCGCCTTGTTGAAGCCTGTGATCGCCATCCGGAACTGCTGCAGCGTGGGCGTGTGATCGCCGGGCACATCCGGCGGCAGATCAATCTCGGCGTTGATGCGGACGTAGCCGATATTTCCCGCCACCAGGCGATACTCGACCATCTTCTTGGGCCATCCTGAGGTCTTGAAAATCGACTCAGCGTCAGTCATGATCAGGGTTTCCATGTGATCATCGACCGCAGTCAGCCGGACAGTTGAGGCACGCACCTGCTGGGGATTCAGAAACGACACCACCCTCTGACTGCGCACCGGCCCCCGCACCAGGAACCGCAGCTGTTCGTAGCGGGTCCGAGCATCGGTAGGTTGCTGGGGAGCCAACACAGTCGATGTCGATTTCATGGCGGCATCGATTCCTTCGCCTCCCCAGGAGACGACTCGGGCGCCCACCCGAATTCCTGCGCGGGCCGCCGGCCCGCCTGGCTTGATCCACGTTGCGACGACTGCGCCATCGTCCAACTTCGTCAGGATCAGGCCGAATCCACCGCCCACGAGTTGCTCGAAAATGGCCGGATCGTCAGTGAAACCCACATGGCCATCCCGGAGTTCATGGGTGTATTCACGGATGGCCAGGTAGTAGGCGACACGGTCGTTCGTCGCCTGTGCACGCGCGATGCGCGGCTGATACTTCAAGTACAGCCGCTGCCACTGGATGCCTTTCCACTCGGTGAAGGCATATTCGCGGAACATCTTGTCGTTCAGCCGCTTGAAGGCTGCCTGCCACGTCATCCCGCTGAGATCCGCCCGGGGAGGCGGCGTGTAACTCGTCGGCAACCCGACCGCCGTGCCGACGGCTCCACCATCGGATGCTGGGGCAACCCCACTGGCCGCTGGCGCTCCGCCAAGCACACCTGCCGCGACCAGGGACATCCCTGAGATCAGCGCACAGGCCCTCCGACGTCGCCGGGACCTGCTCCAGGATTCGAACTTCTCTTGGCCTGTTGCGTGACAGACCTTCGTCATGGCGTCTCCCATGGATTTCACCCCACTGCCGAGCCTACCCATCGTTCTCGTCTCGTCGGTGCCCCTGTTCGGCCGCACGAGTGAGGTTCCCGACCAGCCCACTGACTGTTGCTAAGCGTTGGCTGCACGGTGGTCGCACCAGAACATGGTCCCGGCTCCGACAGGTGACATCCACACTGACAAGAGTTGGGCGCACTGACCAGAGTTGAACGTCTTTACCACAATCGACCCCTCAAGAACGAGGTCTTGAGTGTGGAAGCCTGCGCGTCTTCGCTATCTTGATGCTCCTAGTGGTGTCAAGCAGTCTCGGTGTGGTCGAGCCATTGGTGGTAGCGGGTGGTGAGGTCGCGGTTGTGGGCGAGGCCGCGTTCGAGGCGGGACACAGTCATGATGGTGGTGTCGAGTTCTTCGGCGACTGTGTGCATGGATTGGTGGAGGGCTTGTCGTCGGGTGCGCAGGTCGTCGGTGTTTTGGGCGGGTTGGGGGTGGACGAGTTCGTGGTAGATCTCCCGGGCGAGGTAGCGTTTCAGGGCCCGCATGATGGCGCGTTTGGATTTGCCTTCGGTGGTGCGTCGGGCGATGTAGTCGCGGGTGGGTTGGTGGCAGCTCATGCGGACCAGCACGATGGTGTGCAGGGCGGCGTTGGCGTGCCGGTCGCCGCCACGGTTGAGGCGGTGGTGGCGCACTTTGCCGCTGGAGGCCTCGATCGGGCTGGCGCCGCAGAGCGCGGCGAAAGCAGCCTCGGAGCGGATCCGGTCGGGGTTGTCCCCGGCGGTGATCAGCAGCGCTGCGGCGCAGTCGGGGCCGACACCGCAGAGTTGGCGAAGTGAGGGGTTCGCCCGGGCGGTGAGGGTGTCGAGTTGGTTGCGTAACGCGGCCAGGTCGGCGGTCAACAGTTGGTGTTGGCGGGCCAGGGTGCGTAGCGCGGTTTTCGTGGCGGTGATCAGGTCGGCGGGGTCGTCGCCGAGGCGGTAGCGTGCGGCGCGGGCGACCAGTGCTTTCTCGGTCAACCCGGTCACCTCGAGGCGCACAGGTTCCGGTGCGGTCAGGACGAGGTGACGTAGTTGTCCGCTGATGCGTTGGCGGTTGCGTCGGGTGGAGTCGCGGGCCACTTTCAGTACCCGGATGGATTCCACGATTCCGTCGCGGGCTTTGGGTATCACCGTTGCGTGCCCTGCCAGCACCGCGCGGGCGGCGGCTTCGGCATCGACGGTGTCGCTTTTGCCGCGGGCCCGGCGTAGTTGCCGGTTGGGTCGGTTCACCTCGATCACGTCGATGCCGCGGGCCTGTAGAACCCGTTGCAGACCCAACCCGTAGGTGCCGGTGCCCTCCACCCCGACCCGGGCCACGGTCCCGAACCGGGTCAGCCAGTCAGCCAACCGGCGAAGGCCCAGCGGGGTGGTGGGAAACGAGCGGCTCTCCAGTAGCCG
>JAUPKM010000348.1 GCA_030837445.1 Actinomycetota bacterium | reverse complement strand
CGGGTGACCGAGGTGCGAGCGTCACGGCGGCGGAGATTTTCGGCGCCTTTGCCATCTCCCGGTTGGGTTCCCTGATCCCGATCACGCCCGGCGGCCTCGGCACCGTCGCGGGCCTGCTGGGCGTCATGCTCGGCGTGTTTGGCCTCAGCAGCCAGGACATCCTCGCCGCGGTTGTGGTCTGGCAGGTGGTGAGTCTGCTGCCGCAGGCGGTCACCGGTATCGCCACCTTCCTCGGTTGGCGGGTCCAAGAGGCTCGGGCGAACAGAGCCTGACCCGTCCCTCCGGGACGCCCGCGCGCGGCTGTCCACATTCCGCTCCGCGCACCTTCTCAGCGCGGTCGGCGAGGCCCAGGGTTGAGCCATGCCAACGAATCCTGCCGAATCGCACGACCCAGCCACCAGTTCTGCTCCCGCGATTCGCGTGTCCGGCGCCAGCGGATTGGTCACTTCGGTCCCTTACCTGCTGGGTTTTGAACCACGGGACAGCTTCGTAGTGGTTTTTACCTGCCGGGACTCTGGCCGCGTGGTGCTGTGCCTTCGGGTGGATGCCCTGACCATCGCACCGCCCCCGGCGAAGCAGTGGGACGTCGACGGCGGAACTGAACAGGCCGAGACTGTGGTGGGTGAGTTGTCGCTCGAAATCGGGATTGCCGTCAGGCGTGCGCTTGCTGCCGGCGCCCAGTTGGAGGTCGCCCACGTGGTGGTGTTCAGCGACCGGGCACTGGAGCGGACCTTGCGGGAGACGTCGCTGAAGCTGCGCGAGGAACTACTGGAGCAGGGTGTGGAGTTGGGGGAGTGGCTCGCGGCCACTGGTGAACACTGGTGGCACTACGACTGTCCGCGGGCCGGATGCTGCCCGTCGACCGGACACCAGTGTGACGATTCGGCTGGCACTCGGGCGGCATTTGACCTGGTGACCGCCGGAATTGGATTCGCGGTCAGCCGAGAGGCCCTGGCCGACCGATTGCTGCCGGACGGGTCGGCGCTGCTGCCAGCCGAGGTGATGGCACGAGCGCTGGCCGAGTCGGTGCTGCATGCCGTGTCCCGACGCGGCGCGGTGGGCTGGCGGCGGGCCCGAGAGGATGAGCTGGTGGCCATGGCCAACCCGGTGGGAACCGGGACTCGTTCGCTGGACTCGGCTGCAGCTGAGCTTGACGAGGATCTCCGGGCGGCGAGGTGGGCAGTGGCCTTGCAGGATCCTCGAGTGCGGGAGCCGCTGATGCACCGGTTGCTGTTCGGCGGTTCGGCTGCGCGCCGAGTCGCGCGACTGCAGGCGGCCCGGGCGATGCTCACCGAATTGGTCCGGCGAACACCCGCGCCCGAGGTGGCAGCCGTGGCGGCGACGTTGGCGGTTGTGGCCTGGCAGCAGGGAGACGGCGCCTTCGCCCGACTTGCGGCCGAGCGCGCGTTGGCCGCAGACAGCGGCAACGTACTGGCGGGGCTGATTCGTCACGCAGCAGGTTCTGGGCTGCCGCCCTCGCAGTGGCAGGAGGTACTGGCCAGCTATACCCCCGCCATGCTGCGTGGCACTCGGCCGATGCCGGTGGAGCATGACGCGGCGCCGCTGCCGAAGGCCGGCTGAACCCTGGATTGCGTGCTGGGCACCCCGCCGGTCAGTTCACGGCGACGCCCTGCGGTGCGTTGGCGCCGACGATCAAGTTGCCGTCGGGGCTGGACCCGTCCGCGAGGTTTGCCGCTCCGAGGCTGGTTCCGCCGGAATTCGCCCAGAAAAGCGTCGAACCGGCCGCGGCGAGTCCCTGCGGGCTATTGAACGACGCTACGTTGCCGGCGCCGGTATTCCCGACGAAAGAGTCGGTTGGATTGGAACCATCAGGGTTCGCCCGGCCGAGCGAGCCGCCGGTGCCGGCAGCAGTCTGGGCCGTCCAGTACAACTGGCCGCCACGTACGGTGACGCCGCTAGGGTTATGGCCGTTGCTGACCGTGTGGATGGCCGTCGGCAGCGACCCGTTGGCCAGGTATGCCCGAGCCAGCGTGGAGTCGCCGTGGTTTGCCCAGTAGATGTAGGCGTTGTCGACCGCGACACCGTAGGGGGAGTTCAGGGCGTTCCCGGACACAAAATTGTACGCCACTGTGGAACCTGGGTTGGCCAGTGTTGCCCGACCGATCTGGTCGTTGGAACTATCGGCCCAGTAGATGTAGCCGCCACTGACCGAAACGGACATCGGGGTTGCTGAGACGCTGGACAGGTCAATCCATTTCGGTTGAGCCTGTTCCCCTGCCAGATCGTCGATCGGGACTCGGCCGATACTGGCGTTGAGCTGATCTGCCCAGTAGACATAGCGGTCGTCGGCCGCGATGCCGCCCAGCATCCCCACCCCGGACGGAAGTGTGTAGGAGTGGTCGGTCCCGGTATTGCCCACGGCGGCCTGACCGATGGACTGCGGGCTGGCCCCACCGTTGGGCCAGAACAGGTTGCCACCGGGGGTGTACCTGTAGGTCACCGGATCGGTGGAGGCCTGCTGGTCCGAGTTGGTCACGACGACCTTCGCCGCCAGCGCAGAGGAGTCGGGACTCAACTGCGAGCGGCCTGTCGTGCAGGTCACCGTGGTCGGGCTGGTGACCTGCGGATTCCGGCAGATGGCGGTGCCGATCTTGACGTCCGCGCCGGCCATGAATCCCGTGCCGGTGATGGTCACCGGCGTTCTGCCGAGGAAGGTGCCCTCGGACGGGGAGATAGAGGTCACAGTGGGAGGGACGACGGTGGCGTAGGTGAAGCTTTGCGGAAGGGTTCCGGTTGCCAGGTTGACCACGGCCGTGACTACGACGTCGCCGACACCGAGCGGATGGGGACCGGTGGTGCAGTTCAGGCTGGATCCGGTCGTCGTAGTCACCTGACAGCCCACCCCACCAATCGTGACGGTGACATCGGTTGGCACGACCCCGAGGAAATTGCCCGAGATCGTCACTGACTCACCTCCGCCCGGGGTGCCGGCACTCGGTGTGATGCTCAGCGGTTGTGGGGAGGGGCCTGGACCCCAACCTCCGTAGGTGAACGCGCCCGGCAGCGTCGCACTGAGGTCGCCCGGGTTAGTCACCACCAGGTCGGCTGGGCCGACCATGTCCCCGCCGGTGACGCAACTGAGGGACGCCTGCCCGGTGACCTGCACCTGGCCGCAGATTGCCCCTCCGAGGGAGACTGTGGCGGCGGGGTCAAAACCGGTTCCGCTGACCGTCACCGGTGTACCTCCGGTTGAACTACCGGCCGCTGGGCTTATCGAGGTCAGAGTCGGGGTTTCCACCACGAACGTGAAACCTCTTGTCAGGACCGCGGACTGGCCGTCGGCTCGAGTGACGACGACATCGACCGGCCCCGCGGAGTGTGGCCGAACGCGGCAGCTGACTGTACTTCCGGCCAGCACAGGGTTCACACAGGGTTGCGCTCCGACCATGACACTCGGGTTCTGTCCGAACGAGGTCCCGGCAACCGTCACCCGGTAGTTACCGCCAGTCGAGCCGAAGCTCTCCCCCGCAGCCGTTGTGACGCTGCTGATCGATGGGTTCGGCGGCCCGTAACTGAAGGTGGCGGTGGAGTCGGCCCCCGGCAGGCTGATGCGCTGGCCGTCCGGGTTTGCGACCACAACCGTGGCGGGACCGACGGCAGTGCCCGCGGGTAGTTGACACAGGAGGGTGGAGTTGGGGCTGCCTTGGCCGGAGCCGCCGCTGATCTGCGGGCATGGAGAGCCGCCGACGGTGATCTGCGCGTTCTGATCGAAGTAGCCACCTGTGATCGTCAGGATGGTTCCGCCGTTGAGTGGAGCCGTGGTCGGCGTCAATGGGCTCTGGGGGGCGGCCGTGGGGGCGTAGCCAGCGAAGGTGAACCCACGGGCCTTCGTGGCCAGTTTGCCGTCTCCGTTATTCACGACCACGTCCACGACCTGCTCGACCTGGTTGTTACCGGGGGTACAGGTGATCGTCGTGGGGGTGACGTTTCCAGGGGCGATCGAGCAGGGCGTGTTCCCGAGCATCACGGTCAGGTTCGGGTCGAAGCCGGCACCGTTGATCGCGATCTGTTGACCTCCCAGGAACAGCGCACTGCCGGGGTTGACGGCGCCGATCGTGGGAGTGGGGGGAGAGTAGTCGAACCCCCCGGTGAGGGTGCCGGATTGGGTGTCCGGGTTGGTGACGGTCACGTCGGCGGGGCCATAGTCGATGGGCCCGGCGGTGTGGACGCCGGTGGTGCAGGTCAGCGAGGTCGGTGAACTGGCCGTCACGTTGGCGCATGGCACACCGCCGATGGTCACGGTGTCAGTCGTCTGCTGGAAACCGGTGCCCGAAATCGTCACCAACGTGCCACCGAGAGTGGAGCCACCAACCGGCGAGACGGTCGTGACTTGCGGGGGAGCCGACAACGCGGACGGTGAAACCACCGGGGCACCAGTATCGGTCATGATGCTGGGATTGATGGTGACGCCGCCGACGGTGGACATGCCGGTGCTGTTGCCGCCGTTCTGGTTCGGACTCCACCAGTACAGCCGTTGGGCATTGGCGGTCAACTGGGCGGTGCCCCCGTCGGCGAACGTCTGCAGTGGATACACGATATTGGTCGGGCCGGAGGCTCCGATAGTCGCTGAACCCAGATAGGTGTTTTCAATTCCTGAGCCGGCCCAGTAGATCTGGCCGTTGGAGATGGACACGTGCTTGGTCATGACGTCGTGGTCGATCTCACCCCCGGAATCGTCGTAGGTGGTGTCTGAGTAGGCGGTGACATTGGCTGGCAAGTAGGTGGCATCTATGTTCTGGCCGTTCAGGTCGGCCGACATCACTTGGCCAGTCCCATCACCATCGGACCAGTAGATGCCGGAACTATCGGCGGCCAATGATGTGATCCCGCCGGCGACCCCGGTGGTCTGGATGAAGGAGTAGTTGACGTTCTTGCCGTCCATATCGGCTGCGCCGATGGTCTGGGTG
>JAUPKM010000048.1 GCA_030837445.1 Actinomycetota bacterium | reverse complement strand
GACATGATCGACCGCTACACCCGGGCCACCGCATCCGAGCGCGCCGCCGACGAGGCCCGCGGCCTGGGCCTCGGTGACCTGTGAGCCCCGACATTGCGCGCCAGGTGGAGGTCATCCTGGCTGCCCGGGCCACCAAGCTCGGCAAGCGGGCGGTGCTGGTCGAAGTGTTCAGCCGCGAGACCGGCAAGCGCCTGGCCGACCTGCTGCACACCACCGCCGGCCCGGTGGTTGTCACCTATCGAACCGAACCCGACCGGGTGACCGGGGACGTGGCGGCCATCGTGGCGGTGACCGACCGGCCCGACCAGCGCGTGGAGTTCGCCGACGGATCATCCGGCTCGCTGCCTGTTCCCCGGCTGTCGGCAATGGTCGCGGCGGGCAAGCGCAAGATGGTGGTCTACGCCGACGCCGACGCCTGGGCCGACTCCCGCATCGCCGGTTACCCGCCCGGTGCCTCGCCGCTGACCAAAGCCGCCGCGAAGTGCGGCCGGCTGCGCGCCATCCTGCGGGCCAAGCGCAAGCTCGGCCTCCCCGAGGGGAGTTTGAGCATCACCGCCACCGAGCGCCGGCTCGCCGCCGCCGAGGCCGACTACGCCGCACTGGCCGCCCGCACCGAGGCCCAGCGCCAGCGTCGGCGGGCGGCTCGGCAGAACACGATCTAGACACGCCGGAAGACGCCGGGGCACAGCGTTCCCGGGCGGTCGTCGGTACGCTGTGCCTCAAGTCCTAGCTCGCCATTTCGATGGGCTGCGAGCCGACACCGCGAAAGGCGGTTCGGCTGCCCATGCCCAAAGAGCAACTCACCCCCGAGCTACGCGCGCTTCGATCCCGAATCGGCGGCCACGCCAAGTGGGCCAAGGAACCCGACCGGTCGGCGGCGACCGCAAAGGCTCGCAGAGCACAACTCGACCGCTTCGACAAGCAGGTTGACCCCGACGGCGTTCTGACCCCGCAGGAACGCGCCAAGCGGGCCGAATCGGCCCGTAAGGAGTACTACACCCGCCTGGCCTTCCTGTCGGCCCAAGCCCGTCGCCGCAAGGGCGGTGCGGCATGACCCGGACACGAAGAGGCCCGGGACACAAGGCCCGGGCCACCTCGACGACCACCACAATCGCTGCCAGTGATTCTACCGGCACCGCGACCGACTTCGACCTCGATCAGGCGCTGGTGGGAGACCGATCCGTCTGGTCAGCGGTCTACGCCGGCGAGTTCCGGCTGGCCGTGCGCTGCAAGCGCTGCGGGCGGTGGCTGACCGCCGGTGCGTCCAAAGCCGCCCGCCTCGGTGCGCACTGCGCGGCCAGGGCGGTGACCGAGTGAAACTGCACATCCCTGACCTCGACCCCGAGGCGTCCGTCCTCGACGCGGCGCTGGCCTACGCTGCCGCCGGCTGGTACATCGCACCCACCGACCCCGCCCGTGACGTCAAGAACCCCGGCACCGTCCTGGGCGGGGGCTGGCCGAGCAAGACATCCCGCGATCCCAAGCAGATCGCCGCGTGGTTCGCGGGAACCGACTACGGGATCGCACTGCACTGCGGGCGCTCCGGTGCACTGTTCTTCGACGTCGATCACCCCGAGGCGGTACCGCCGGTCCTGAAGAAGTACCTCACCGGCACCCCGCACCAGTGCTCCCGGCCGGAAATACCCGGCCGCGGACACTACCCGTTCCTGCAACCCGCCGACCGGCTGATCGGTAACGGCACCGGCAAGCTGGGCGGGGCGTGGGGCGAGGTTCGCGGCCTCAACGGCGTCATCATCGCCGCACCCACCCCGCACCCCGCTGGCGGGCTCTACAGGTGGGAACGCACCGGCCTGGTCGCACCGCTGCCCGACGAACTCGCCGCCGCGCTACCCACCGGCACACCCGCCGAGGATGCGGCCACCGATGCCCAGATAGCGGCGTTCCTCAAGGCGCACAACGATTCCCGGCGTCCCGAGGTGCTGCACGGCTTCAAGAGGGCGTTCCTCAAGAAGGTCGAGGCGGGAGAGTCCCGGCACGACACGGCGTGCTCGGTGATGGCCGGGGCGTTCAAGGAGGCCCGCGCCGGTTACTACCCCGCCCAGGCCGCGATCGACATCATGCGGCCGATCTTCCTGTCCGCTGTGGGGCTCGGCACGAACAAACGCACCGGAGCCAAAGCGGCCGGCGAGTGGGCGGGCATCGTCGCGTGGGCGGTCGGTCAGGCCCTGGCCGCCGACCTCGAGGAAGTCCGGGCACGCACCGAGGCCAAGATGCCCAGCAACGTGGAGACCGTCGACGGCATCCCCGGGGCGGAAAAACCCGCGCCGATCAACCTCGACACCGCGCGGGCGGTGTTCCGCAGGTGGTTCGGCGACGGTTACGACACTCAGGCGCTCGACTTGATCCTGGCCGCCGCCGCCGTCGAACGCTTCACCGACGGCTCGGACCCGCTGTGGGTGTTGGTTGTCGGCGGGCCGGGGGCGGCGAAAACCGAATCGGTGCAACCGTTGCAGGGCATCGGGGCGGTGGTCACCTCGGCGCTGTCCTCCGAGGCGGCCCTGCTGTCGGCCACCCCGCAGCGCGAGCGCCGAAAAGACGCCACCGGCGGGCTGCTCCGCAAGGTCGGCAACCGCGGAATCCTCGTCATCAAGGACGTGACCTCGATCCTGTCGATGAACCGCGACCTTCGCGCCCGGGTCCTGGCCGCGCTGCGCGAGGTCTACGACGGGTCCTGGTACCGGGAGGTCGGCACCGACGGGGGTTTGACGATCCCCTGGCACGGCCGCATCGCCGTGGTCGGGGCGGTCACGACCGCCTGGGATACGGCCCACGCCGTCATCGCCTCGATGGGCGACCGGTTCGTGCTGTTACGGCTGGACTGCACCGAGAGGCGCCAGGCCGCCGGCCGCCAGGCCATCGGCAACACCGGCAGTGAAGTGCAGATGCGCGCCGAGCTCGCCGAGGCGGTGGCCGGTGTCATCGCCGGGATGTCGACCGACCCGATCACCGTCACCAAGGACGAGCAGGCCGTCCTGCTCGCCGCCGCCGATCTGGTCACCCTGGCCCGCACCGCGGTGGAGTACGACTACCGCGGGGACGTGATCGACGCGCACGCCCCGGAGATGCCCACCCGGTTCGCCAAGCAGCTCACCCAGATCGTGCGCGGGGCGGTGGCCGTCGGCATGGACCGCGGCGAGGCGTTGCGGTTGGCGATCCGCTGCGCCCGGGACTCGATGCCGCCGCTGCGCCTGGCGATCATCGACGACCTCGCCGCCCACCCGCACAGCAGCACCGGGGAGATCCGCCGGCGGGTGGACAAGCCGCGCAACACCGTCGACCGGCAGTTGCAGGCGTTGCACATGCTCGGCGTGCTCGCGGTGGATGAGGTCGAGTACGGCGACCGGGATGGGCGCTCGCGCTGGTTCTACTCGCTGGCCGCCGGCATCGACCCGACGACACTGGACCCGAAAAGTGTTCCAGAAATGTCATTCATTACCCCTAGCCCCCCTAGAAGAGAGGGAGGAGAGGAGGACGGTCCTGAGCTAGGTCCTGACAAATCTGGAACACCTGAGCCGGATTCGGTCGCACACTGCCGTTTCTGCGGCCGGACCCTCACACCGGCCCAGACCGCGCTCGGCCATTGCTACCTCGCCGAGTGCGCCATCGCCGCCAAACAGGCGGTGAACGAATGAGCGCCGCCAGACACCTCCGCATCGCGCCGACCGCCGCCGAGATCCTGTCGGCGGAGATCGCCGAACTGGCCGCCCAGATCGACCGCCGCCTGGGCAACCCGCCCGGCACCGCCGAGAACGGGATCTATTTCTGGCTGGGCCCGCCCGGCTGGCAGAGCGCCGAGGTGCTCGCCACGCTGCACCGCGACGCGCTCACCTTCCTGCTCGACCTCACCACCAACCCGAAAGGACTACCAGCATGACCGCACCATCGCCCTCAGAGCACGACCGTGAGGCCGCGATCAACGCAGCCACAAGCGAACTCATCGCCCAAATCGAACCGGCCTTCGATGTTGTCGACCATCCCCGCAACGACGAGATCAACCAGTATCACCGCGTCGTCGTCGACTGGTTCGGCTACGTCGAACCGTTCAACCCCGCCGCCGACTCGTGGCTGTCGATGCCGGTGCGCCTTGTGCACAGCGACGTTGCCGGCTGGCATCTGGAAGTAGGAAACCTCGACTTCAGCCGCGCCGACATCCGGTTGCTGCGCGTCGCGATCGCAGCCTACGACGCGGCCACCCGGCCAGCGGAGTCTCAGCAGTGAGCATCGTCGGCCTGCTACTGGCGGTCGGTGCCCCGGCCCTGCCCGGTGCGCGCTGCCGGGGCCGCGCCCACCTGTTTGACGAACCCGAGCCCGGTGAGCCGGCCGAACAGGTGGATCAACGTCACGCCCAGGCCCTCGGGCTGTGCCAGCACTGCCCGTCACTGACCGCCAGCGCCGCCTGGCTCGCCTCACTGCCCGCCCGCCACCGGCCCGCCGGTGTGGTGGCCGGGCGCACCTACCACCGCAACCCGAAGAACCTTCGAGCGAAAGCAGAACAGCCATGACCGACGACACCAGCGAGCTAGAAGGGAACACCCCCTGACATGACCCACCTCGACATCGTGATCACCCCGGAGCACCAGGCGATCGCCGCGCGACTGGCTCTGGCGTTCATCGACGCCGACGAGTACCGCCTCAATGCGGCGATCACCGAAGTCGCCGCCCTCGACCGCGAGGCGGCACTGGCGGTCGCAGCGGTCCAGAGCCGCAACCTCGCCGCCGCGCTGACCGGGCTGCTCGGTTCGGATGAGGCGGCCCGCGCCGCGCTGCAGCGGACCATCCTCGACGCCGGGATGGCCGGCGATGAGTGAACCCACCGACGACCAGGACACGCAGACCCGCCCCCGCACCGTCCGCGTGCCCATTCGCAGCGCCCCAGATCCGTTCTCCCGGCCGGAATACGCCCACGTACCCGAGGACACCGCCGCGCACTGGTCTGACCGTGCGTGGCACGACAGGCCGCCGCGGTAACCCCGGCATGTCGGCGTTCGGGTGTAGCGTGAAAGGCGGCCCGCTTCAGGGGCTCAGCGGTGGTGAGGCGTCAACCCGTCCGTCCGACAACGTCGGGCCAGCGGTCAAGCCCACCCCCGCCCCCAGGAGAAGGCCAGCGGCCATCGGTATACGGGTCCGTTCTCGTCAAGCGCCCCCGGGGAGACCCGGCGGGGTCAGGCCTCGCGAGAGCCAGCCCAGCCCGCCCGCCGCTCAGCGAAACTCCCCATTTCCCTTGCGCGCCTTTGTGTTGCGCGCTACTTCGCTGAAAGGGCGAATATCACATGTCACGCAAGCAAGCGCTCCAGGCCAAATTCGCCGAGCTCAAGCCTGAGGGCCGTGAGGTCCGAAAGATCCTGCGGGAAGCCGATTCCAAGGGCCGGCCGTTGACCGCCGACGAGCAGAGCCGCGTCGATGGCTTCCTCGCCAAGGTCAAACCGATCGCCGACGCCCTGGACCAGG
>JAUPKM010000047.1 GCA_030837445.1 Actinomycetota bacterium | reverse complement strand
CGCCAGCCGCCCAGCCGGGGGTCGACCGTCGTGTGGTCCTGCGGGTCGAACCCCGCGTCCGCCCCGTCGAAGGGGACGTAGAAGGGCAGCACGTGGACGCCGTCGAAGGCGCCCGCGAACGGTCCCCGCAGCAGGTCCCGCAGACCGGCGAGATCACCGCCCAGACGGTCGGCGTAGGTGATGAGCTGCGGGCCCGTCGGCGAAGAGCGGTCCGGCCCCCGGCGGTCCGGCCCTGGCCGGTCCGGTTCGGTGCCGGTTGTCGCCTCGTCACTCATGGATTCCCTCCGGCGTCGAACGGGATGGGGACGGAGCCGCCGGCGTCCGCGAAGGTTCCGGCACTCCGAGGCAGCGTCCGAGGGCCCGGACGAGGACGTTGGCGCGTTCGTCGAGGAGCGGCCCCATCTGACGGCTCAGGTAGGCGAAGCCGACGCGGTGGGCCGGGTCGGCGAAGCCGAGCTGACCGCCGGCACCATCGTGGCCGAAGCTCTGCTCGCTGAGCATCGGTCGGGCGGGTGACGACGAGAGCATGAAGCCCGTTCCCCACCGTTGACCCCGGTCTGGGTCGCCGAGCACCATCTGACCCCACGACCGGGGGACCGAGGCATCGGCCACCGAGTCGGCGGTCAGAAGGCGGGGGACGCCGTCCAGGTCGCCGACGCAGGCGGCGTACAGGCGTGCGAGCGAGCGAGCCGTGCCGATGCCGTTGATACCGGGCAGTTCGGCGGCCTGGAGAACGGGATCGTTCATGGTGACGATGCCGTTCTCGGCGGGGAACGGCAGTGCCTCCCCGGCGGTCATCGCCTGCTGGGCCTCGGGGGTGGCCTGGGACGCGAGCATCTGGCGGACGACCGGGGTGTCGTCGTCGGGCAGCGGTGGCTCCATCCAGGCGACGGAGGGCCGGGCCGACGGGGGAAGTCCGATCCACAGGTCGAGTCGTCGCGGATCCGCGACGGTCTGCCGGAAGAAGCGCCCGGGGAAGAAGGTCATCTGGGGCCACCGTCGCGATGGCGAAAGCGCCTGCACACACTCCGTCGCCATTGCGGATTTCTCGCACTGTGGTGCGGTGCAAGTTTGCATCGACCATTGGTTGGATTTGGTGCCCTCAGCAGGTGACACCCCCTTCGTACCGCGCCAGACTCGTCGACTCCAACTTGACCGCCCTTCTGAGCGACCTGCCCGCCATCATGATCGTCAGACCGCGGGCCGCTGGCAAGACGACGACCGCACAGCGCCTCGCGACCACCACCCTGCGTCTGGACGAACCCGCCGTCGCCGCAGCAGTGGCGGCCGATCCTGATGCCGCCCTGAAGCGAGCAACAAAACCGGTCCTCCTGGACGAATGGCAGGAGGTCCCCGACGTCCTCGGCGCCGTAAAACGCGCTGTCGACAGGAACAGCGAACCAGGACAGTTCATCCTCACCGGGAGCGCAGAAGCCGATCACAGCAGCAGAACCTGGCCCGGGACCGGTCGTGTCATCCGAGTCGTCCTGCACGGGCTGACCCAGCGCGAGATCATCGGAGAGGTCGGCTCCCCAGGCCCCCTTCACCACCTAATGACCGGCCGGATCGAAGAGCTGTCTCGACCAGGTGATGAACCGCGATCTTCAAGCCGCTGACACGACACGTGATCCAGTTCGCCTGCGTCGGTATCTCGAAGTCCTCGGACTCTCCACCGCAGGTATCCCCAGCGATGCGACTCTCCGTCAGGCCGCTGGCATCAACGCTCGCACTGCCAGCACCTATGACGGACTGCTGGAACGACTGTTCATCTCGGATCGTGTCTCCTCGTGGTCGTCCAACCGGCTCTCCCGGCTAACCAAGCGATCCAAGAGGTATCTGAACGACACCGCCCTGGCCATAGCGGCCGCCCGCGTGGACCCGGCAAGCGTCCTCATGGACGGCGACCTTCTGGGGCGAGTCCTCGACACCTTCGTCTTCGCGCAGCTACGACCCGAGCTACCGGGGCTAGGATCCCAGACCCGGCTCCATCACCTCCGCACCGAGAACGGCAGGCAAGAGATCGATCTCCTGATCGACCTCGGGTCCAGAGGTGTCGCCGGAATCGAGATTAAAGCATCGTCAGCGCCCACCGCCAAGGACGCCAAACACCTCAGCTGGCTCCGCGACAACCTCCAGGACCGTTTCCTCGGCGGAATCGTCTTCCACACCGGTCCTCACCCTTACTCCCTCGGCGATCGCCTCTGGGCACTCCCGATCTGTCTGCTGTGGGCCACGACGAGGTAACCTCCCGAGAAAGACGGTCGGGGACCCATTTCGCGGGCCCGTGTCGCAGACAGGGGTGAATCAGCGTGCGCAATCACCGTCGTGATCGCGACAGCAACTGCACACGCTGATTCCCCGCCACCTGAAGGACAGGTCGGCCATCTGAAGGATGGGTCGGCTACCCGGCAGTGGTGCCGGTGAGGTGCCCCTGGTGGGCGACCAAGGCCACAAACCGTTACTCGGAGTGGCTCACCGTCCTGAGTCAGCCCGCGCTGACGGTGATGTTGGAACTCCCGCTGCTCTGGTAGCCCTCGGTGGCCAGGATCTGGTAGTTGTGCGATCCCAGGTTCAGGCCGGATTTCTGCCAGGCGTTGAAATGGTTGGCCGTGGTGATGGTGCCGCCGACACGCTTCTGCTGGCGCACACTCCAGTACTGGTAGAAGGTCGCGTTACCGATAATGGAGGGCTTATTGACCCGCTGGGTGCGGTAGATGTCGTAGACGCTGCCGTCACTCGTCACCGAGCCGAGCCTGGTGGCGCCGCTGCTGGGGTTGTAGTTACCGAAATTCTCGACGACGTAGTACTCGATCAGCGGGTTGGTGGTCCAGCCGTAGAGAGCCAGGTAGCAGTTGCCATTGCAGTTAAAGCTGCCCGAGTACTTTACCGTGCGGCTCGAACCGGGGTTCCAGCCCTTTCCGACGACGATGTTCTGGGCGGACTGCGACCAGCTGACGCTGTACTGCCCCCCGTTCCCCAGCGTCATCCGCCCACCACTTGCCTCCTGCCAGAACGAGTAGAAGTACCCGTTGTTGGTTCCGGTGGAGTTCGAGGTGACGATGGTGTCGGCACTGGCGCCGGACATTCCCAGGAAGAAAAGGGTAATCACCATGAACGGAAGGAGTACCCAACCTCTGAGCTTTTTCAACATCGGGAGATCCTTTCACGCGCACGTGCCGTCCTGCCGTTCACCGCTGGTCGCGGTCGAGGCACACCTGGGATGCGAACGTGTCGACGGCTCCGATCATCGAGATACTCGATCAGCCTCCGGTAGCTGTCAATAATTCCCGATTGTTTCCGACATGCAACTGTCGACCGGCGTCCCTGGCGGGGCTTCAGTGCCACGATGACCTGCACGGACGGATCCGGCTGGAATCATGTATCATGGCACAACTACACTCGGCGGAATGAAAGCATCCCATCCGGTCACGGAGCGATTCAGGCCCATGACCGGCATCCCGCACCAGCCTGATCGGCAGCCCCCGCACGGGATTCCTCGAAGGAGATTCCGATGACCGACCCGACCGCCCGATCCGTACCGGACGCCGTCAGGCCCCGAGCCTTCATCGCCTTGTTGCTCAGCCGGTCGTCGTCGGACAGGCAGGGGTATCGGCCGCTCTGGCAAGAGGACGTCGTCCTGCTGAGGGCTGCCTCGCTCACGGAAGCGAGAGCCAAAGCCCGGGCCCGGGGCGAGCAGGCGCAGACCTCCTACGCCAACGAGTACGGCGAGACGATCGTCTGGACCTTCGAGCGAATCGTCGACGTCGCGGAGGTCATCGAGGACGACCTGTCCGGCGACGCCGACCTTTACTCCCGTGCCTTCCGCAACTACCAGGCGTACGCGGACTTCGAAGCGCTGCTGAACGGAGAACTGGACTGATCCTGGCCGCTCCGCTCGACCCCGAAACCACGTTGCCCAGAGCTATGCCGTCGGCCGGTTCCGATGCAGGATCGCGGCCAGCTCGGCGGGTCGGCTGAGCATCGGCCAGTGCCAGGTGGGCAACTCCTCGTAGTGCCAGGTGTCGCCAGCCATGTGCCGGCACAGCGGAACCGCCTCGGCCATGCCGACGGCCTGGGCCTCGGTGAAGGACGACAGCACGCCGAGTCTGGGCAGGGACTGCCACGCCCCGGTCAACCGGACCGGGCTGGTGGCGGTCGCCCACGGCTGCGCGACCGACCGGTCGCACAGCCGGGCCACGGAGGCGCCGTCCATCCCGGCCACCCCCGCGGCCAGCTGCGCCCACGGCGGCGGTGGCAGCAGCCAGCCGTCACCACACTCGGTCACCAGCGCCTCATTGCGCTCACGCTCGTCCGGTGGAGTGAACTCGGCCTGGGCCGCCCCGTCCGGCAGCGGACCGGTGTCGACGTAGACGAGCTGAGCCACGCGATCGGGCATCCGGTCAGCGGCAGCGGTGACGACGAGGCCAGCGTAGCTGTGCCCGACCAGGACCACTTCGCGGAGGTCCTCGTAGCGCAGCACGTTGCAGACGTCGGTGATGTGCACGTCGAGGTCGATGTCCGGACGGGCCAGGTGAGCGCGCTCCCCCAGGCCGGTCAGGCTGATCGGGTACACGTCATGGCCGTGGCCGCGCAGCCGCGCGGTGACCGGCTGCCAGGCCCAGGCGCCGAGCCAGAACCCAGGGACCAGTACGAAGGTCGTCATGGCTGGGACGCTACAGTCAATACTGGACAGTATCCGCCCGGTTAAAGAGGTGTCTTTGGCCAAACCCCTCGGTCGCGTGCTGGCCCTGCTGGAGATCCTGCAACAGGGCGGTTGGATGACCATCCCGGACCTGGCCCGCCGGATCGGCGTGGACGAACGCACCGTGCGCCGCTATGCCGCCCAGCTGAGCGACATCGGCATCCCGGTCGAGTCCCGGCGTGGCCGCTACGGCGGCTACCGGCTGGCACCTGGCTACAAGCTGCCACCACTGATGTTCACCGACGACGAGGCCGTCGCCGTCGTCCTCGGCCTGGCCGCCGGCCGTCGCGCGGGGATGGCCCCCGCCGACAGCACAGCCGTCGACAGCGCCACCGCCAAGCTGCGCCGGGTACTGCCGGCGGCGCTCGCCCGGCGCACCGACGCCCTGCTCGCCACCATCGACTTCACCGGTCCGGCCCGCCGGTCCGCACCGCCCGGTACCGAAGTCCTGCTGGTACTGGCAGAGGCTGCCCGCGACCGGCACCCGGTGCGCCTGAGCTACACCAGTTGGCACGGCCGTGCCAGCGAACGTGATCTCGACCCGTACGGGCTGGTCTTCCACGCCGGCCGCTGGTACGTCACCGGCCGCGACCACACCAGCCGCGAGGTACGGACATTCCGTCTCGACCGCATCGGCACCGTCTGCGCTGCTGAAGGGACGTTCGAGGTCCCGGCGGGTTTCGACCCCACCGGACACGTCATCAGCGGCCTGGCCTCGGTGCCCTACGCCCACGACATCTCGGTCCGGCTGCACGTCGACCTCGCCGAGGCACAGCGACGGATCCCCCCGGCCGTCGCCACCCTCACCGAGGTCGACGACGGGGTACGGCTGACGACCCGGGCCGAACGCCTCGACGGCGCCGCGCAGATGCTCGCGGGGCTCGGCTGGCCCTTCACCATCGAACGACCCGACGAACTACGAAACCAGGTACGCCTGCTCGCCGCCCGCCTGCTCACCTGCGTCGATACCAACGATCACCCCAACGCCGACAGCCCTCTCCCTCCAAGCACGGCCTCACCGACCGGGACGCCGTGGCCCCGGGCCGACGAGCCGACCTGTTGCTGATCGACGGCGAACCCGCCGTCGCCTCAGCTGTGGCAGCCGACCCTGATGCCGCTCGCACACGTCACCGGAGCCCAGAGGGGCGCCGTCCTCACACCGCCGCCGCCCGGCGCCAGCTGCGAGGCGGGTCACCGTGGGCGCGGCGGAAGACCCGGGCGAAGTACGCCGGGTCGGGGTAGCCGACGAGCACCGCGATCCGGGCCACCGGCAGGTCGGTCCCGGCCAGGAGCGCCCGGGCCTCGGTCATCCGCCGCTCGGTGATCCACGCACCGACGGTGCGGCCGGTGCGCTGCCGGACGACGGTGGTGAGGTACTCGGGGGTCAGACCGACAGCCCGCGCGACGTCCCGTAGGGACAACTCCTCGCGGTAGCGCTCGTCGATGACGCCGAAGGCGCGGGCCAGCAGGGAGTCGTTGCCCGCCCCGGCGGCCGGGACCTGGTGCGCCAGCGCGCGGGCGAGGTCGACCAGGATCAGGGTGAGCAGGGCGGTCGCCGACTCGCGGTACCCCTCCCGGCGTTCGCGCAGCTCGGTGTCGAGGGTGGCGAGGCGCTCGCTCCACGTGGCTCGCGAGGGAGGTGCCAGGTTCAGGTGTTGTATGCGCCCGGTGCCACCGACGAACGGGTGGAGCAGCGGGTGGGTGTGCCACCCGAGAAACGTCCCGGCGGCACGCACCCCGAGGACCTCCGGCGGGAAGAAGACGGTCCAGCCCTCGGCCTCGCCCAGGCTGATGACGTGGCGTCCCGGCCCTGCGGAATCGCCCAACCGGACCACCTCGCCGGGCGCGACGACGAACACGTCACCCGCCTCGATCGGCCGTTGCCCGTCGCCGCTGCCGACGCTCCCGCCAGGCCGATCGAAGTAGGCGATGACGAGGAAGTCGTGCGCATGGGCCGTGCCCATGGCGGGATGGATCGCCGGGTTCAGGGAGCCCAACCTCAGGATGCTGATCGGCGCCCCCGAGGGAACCGGCGGCAACGTGTAGACGACGGGCAGGCCAGACGCCGTCGGCAAGGGGCGGACCGACGGCTTGCGGACCGGCAGCCGATAGGTCAACTCCTCCACGTCCCTCCCGAGAATCGTCCTGGTTCTCGGGAGTATGCCCCCTCCCACAGGCCCCCGCCATGCCAGATGCTGATGACGAGCAGCCGGTGAACAACCGGAGGACCACGTTCGGAAGGCAGCCCTCGATGGAAGACCCACCAACGAAGAATCATCCTTACCTGCCCGCGATGGGCAAGGACGCACTGCTTCCGCTGTACGACCCGATCCTCCGTCTGATCGGCAAGGCCCGCATCGATCGGGTCGTGGTCGAGCAGGCCGGGATCGCCCCCGGGGATCGGGTGCTCGAACTGGGATGCGGTACGGGCTCGGTGAGCCTGCTCGTCAAACGGACCGTCCCCGGAGCCGCCGTCACCGGCCTGGACCCCGATCCGCGCAGCCTGGCCAGGGCCGCGCACAAGGCCCAGAGGGCGGGCCTGACGGTGACCTGGGACCAGGGCTTCGCCCAGGAGCTGCCCTACCCCCGGGCGTCCTTCGACCGGGTGCTGTCCGTCTTGGTTCTGCACCACATCGACCCGTGCCACCGGGCCGGCGCACTGCGGGAGGCCCGCCGCGTGCTGGCGCCGGAAGGCAGCCTGCACCTCATCGACATCGACGACCACGCACCGGACCGGCGCGGCCTGCTCTCGCGGATGGCCCGGCACGGCCACGGACCGTCGTCCAGCTGAGCCGAGACCCTCCCCGCGCAGTTGCGCACGGCGGGATTCAGCACCGTCACCATGGTCG
>JAUPKM010000347.1 GCA_030837445.1 Actinomycetota bacterium | reverse complement strand
CTGCGTGCGGTCGGGATCGGCAGCGCCGTGGCTAGACTCGGCTGGTGGACATGGGTCGATTGCTGGTCGCGATCCCCGCCTGGAATGAGGCCAGCACCGTCGCCGACGTCGTGGACTCGGTCCGTGCGGCGGTACCGCAGGCGACCGTGGTAGTGGTCGACGACGGTTCCACCGACGATACCGGGCGGCGGGCGCGGACGGCAGGGGCGGTTGTGCTGCGGATGCCGTTCAACGTTGGTGTCGGGGGAGCGATGCGCGCGGCCTTCCTTTATGCGCTAGCCAACGGCTATCAGGCGGTGGTGCAGGTGGATGCGGACGGCCAGCACGATCCCACCCAGATCCCCGAATTACTGGCCGGGCTGGCTGACGCCTCGGTGGTCATCGGGGCCCGGTTCGCAGGAAAGGGCGACTATGACGTCTCGGGTCCCCGCAAGTGGGCGATGGCGGTGCTGTCGCACGGGTTGAGCCGGGTTACGGGCAGCACCCTTACCGACACCACGTCTGGTTTTCGCGCGTCGGATCAGCGCGCGATTGCGCTATTCGCCCAGCATTACCCGTCCGAGTACCTGGGTGACACGGTGGAGTCCTTGGTGATCGCCTCCCGTTCCGGGCTGAAGGTCACGCAGGTGCCAGTGATGATGAGGGAGCGTCAGGGCGGTCGCCCCTCGCAGGGAGCGGGGATGGCGACGCTCTACCTCGGCCGCGCCTGGCTCGCGCTGCTGATCGCGCTCACGCGTCGACGCGCCGACGCGATGGCCCCGCAATGACCGCCTATATCGCAGGCATCGTCGGGGCGGCCTTCACCTTTGGCTTCGTGCTGGAGTTGCTGCGGCGGGGGATTCTCCGTGAGAAGTTCGCCGTGCTCTGGTTGGTGGTGTCGTTCGGACTACTGGTGGTGGCGGTATTCCCAGCGGTGCTGGGTTGGCTGGCCGGGCTCGTCGGGATCGCGCTGCCTGCGAATCTGCTCTTCATCCTGGGCGGGTTGATCCTGCTGCTGGTGAGTGTGCAACTGAGCTTCGAGGTGAGTCGGCTGGAGGGCCGGACCAGGCGGCTGGCGGAGGATCTTGCGCTACTCAACGAACAGGTGCGAGTGCTTGGCCAGCGTGATCCGAGCGATCCCGGGTGACCACCGATTCTGCACAGTCGACCGGTGTCGGGCACCTGTCGAGTACGACCCTCGCCTGGGGTGCGGTGGGCGGCAGCGCATTTGTGCTGCTCGCCTCCGGACCGCGACTGCTCGGCGTCGACATCTACTCCGCGTTGGCAGTCGCGTGGACTGTGGTGACGATCTTTGGAATGGGGTTGGCCATACCCGGTGAGCAGACGGTCACCAGGGCCGTCGCGGGTGGCCATGTCCGAGGAGTTGCCGGCGCTGTCCGGACACGTCTGCTGGCGCTGGCGGCCCTCACCCTGGCGTTCCTGATCCCACCCGCCCTGGGTAGCGAGACGCTGCTGGGAACCTCGGCCATCTGGCCCGCCGGGATCGTGTTCGGAGCCATCGGGTGGGCGCTGGTCGCCGGGCCCAGAGGACGTCTGACCGGTGCTGGCCGGTTCCACGAGTACTCCGCGCTGCTGGCGGTGGAGGCGGTGATTCGGATCGCGCTCTGCCTGGCGGCCTGGCTGTTCCGCGACCAGGCTCCGTGGCTGCTGTCATTGGCGATGGGTCTTCCGCTGTTGATCGCCGCAGGGATCGGGCAATGGTTCCTGCGGGCCGACGCGTCAGCACGGAAGGGGAGGGGATCCGCGCTGCTGGCAGAGCAAGGGGCGATGACCGCGGTGGCATTGGCGGCCCAGGTGGTGCTGAGCACCGCGCCGTTGTGGCTGGCTGCCCGTGGGGTCGAGGGGGCGGCGGCCGCCGGGGCGTTCGTTTCGGCGACGTCCTACATGCGGGTGCCGTCACTGTTCGCCGGCGGTATCCAGGCGATGGTGCTCAGCCGGTCGTCAGCGGCGGCGCGGATCGGGGACACCGCCGCAGTTGCCGGCCTGGCCCGCAGATCGGCCCTGCTCGCGGCCGGCGTTTGCACCGCGGTAGTGGCGATGTTGTTGGCTGTGTCGGGGCCGGCGCTGCTACTCCTCTACGGGCCTGGGATCGATATCGGCTGGGGAGTATTGGTGGTTCTGGGCGCCAGTACCGTGATCTTCGTGTCAGGAAACGTAATCACCCAGGTTTACCTCGGCTGTCGTCGAAGCGTCAGCGCCGCCGTAATCTGGGTGGTGGCAGCAGTGGTGACCACGGTCGCGCTGGCAGTGCTGGCGACCTCGTCGGCCGGTGCCGCCTGGGCTGGCCTGATCGGAGTCGCAGTGGGGTTGGCAGCGCTGCTGGCGCTCCTGTCCCGCACTGTTCGCGGTGTCTCCGGGGTCGAGCCCGTGGCGGGAGGTGCGCAGCATGGTTGACGGTGGGGAATCCGGTGCGGTGGGCGTCATCGTACTTGCGTTTGGCGAGGAGCCGCTGCTGCGGGATTGCCTGTCGGCGGTGCTGGCCTCGGAGGGTGTGCAGGTCCGGTTGGTCGTGGTGGACAACGGGTTCAGCAGTCCTGACGAGACCGCGCTGCGCGCCGATCCGCGGCTGACCTGGTTGACGCCCGGCCGCAACCTCGGATTCACCGGCGGCTGCAACCTCGGTGCGTCGGTACTTGACACGCCGATCCTCACCTTCGTCAACAGCGATGCGGTGGTCGCGCCGGGAGCGATCGCAGCACTCGCGGAGGAGTTGGCCGACGACCGGGTCGGGCTGGTTTCCGGCCAGGTGGTGCTGCTGGCGGAGCCGGAAGTGATCAACAGTGTCGGGAACCCGGTCCACTACTCATTG
>JAUPKM010000346.1 GCA_030837445.1 Actinomycetota bacterium | reverse complement strand
CTTCGAGTAAGGGCAACGAGTACTTCCTGCGCCATCTGCTGGGCACCTCGAACGCGGTCCGGGCGGAGGAGACCCCGGAGGATGAGCGACCACAGGACATCACCTGGCGCGAGGAGGCCCCCGAGGGCAAGCTGGACCTGCTGGTCAGCATCGACTTCCGGATGACCAGCACCGGGTTGTTCGGTGATGTGCTGCTGCCGGCCGCGACTTGGTACGAGAAGCACGACCTCTCCAGCACCGACATGCACCCGTTCGTGCACGCCTTCACCCCGGCGATCGACCCGCCATGGGAGACCCGCAGCGACTACGACATCTTCCAGGCCCTCGGCCGCGGGGTGTCAGAGCTGGCCAAGGGCCACCTGGACACCCGCCGAGACCTGGTGTCCGTGCCGATGATCCACGACACCCCCGATGAACTCGCTGTGCCAGGAGGCGTGGTGCAGGACTGGCGGACCGGCGAGGTCGACCTGATCCCGGGTAAGACCGCGCCGAAGTTCGTCGTGGTCGAACGTGACTACACGGCGTTGGGCGCCAAGATGTCGTCGCTGGGACCGTTGATGGAAAAGTTGGGCACCCTCACCAAGGGGGTGGCGGTCAACCCGACACCCGAGGTCGAGTCGCTCGCCCGGATCAACGGTGTGATCCCCGATGGGATCGCCGCCGGCCGACCGTCGCTGGTAACCGACATCAACGCCTGCGAGACGATCCTCGCGCTGTCGGGCACCACAAACGGGCGGGTCGCGGTCGCCGGTTTCCGCAACGTCGAGGCCCGCACCGGAACTGAGTTGGCGGACCTGGCAATCGAGGATGAGGGCAAGCGGATCCGGTTCGCCGACACCCAGGCCCGACCAGTTCCGGTGATCACCAGCCCGGAGTGGTCCGGCAGCGAGCACGGCGGCCGACGCTATACGGCCTTCGCCATAAACGTCGAGCGTCTCAAGCCTTGGCACACGCTGACCGGTCGACAACACCTCTTCCTCGACCACGACTGGATGTCGGAACTGGGCGAGAATCTGCCGACCTTCCGGCCGCCGCTGAACATGCACCGGATCTTCGGCGACCAAGGCGACGGCGCCGCCGCGGAAGTGACGGTGAGATACCTGACGCCGCACTCCAAATGGTCGATCCACTCTGAGTATCAGGACAACCTGTTCATGCTGTCCCTGTCCCGCGGCGGGCCGGAGATCTGGATGAGCCCGCAGGATGCGGCCAAGATCGGCGTCAAGGACAACGAGTGGATCGAGGCCTACAACCGCAACGGCGTTGTGGTCGCGCGTTCGATCGTGTCGCACCGGATGCCGGAGGGCACCGTATTCATGTACCACGCGAAGGACCGCACCGTGGACGTCCCTCGAACCGAGACTTCCGGGATGCGCGGTGGTATCCACAATTCGCTCACCCGGTTGATGATCAAACCGACCCACATCATCGGCGGTTACGCGCAACTGTCGTTCGCCTTCAACTACCTCGGGCCGACAGGCAATCAGCGCGACGAGGTCACCGTTATCCGGCGCCGCTCCCAGGAGGTTGAGTACTAAATGAGAGTCATGGCCCAGATGGGCATGGTGATGAACCTCGACAAGTGCATCGGGTGTCACACCTGCTCGGTCACCTGCAAACAGGCGTGGACGAACCGCGCCGGCGTCGAGTACGCCTGGTTCAACAATGTCGAGACACGTCCCGGGCAAGGGTACCCGCGCACCTACCAAGATCAGGAGAAGTGGCAGGGCGGTTGGGTCCGCACCAAACGGGGCAAGCTGACGCTTCGATCCGGTGGCCGCTTCAAGCGGCTCACCAAGATCTTCAGCAACCCTAAACTGCCGGAACTTTCCGACTACTACGAGCCGTGGACCTACGACTACGACACGTTGATCTCGGCGCCGCTCGGCGAGCACACGCCGGTAGCCCAGCCGAAGTCACTGATCAGCGGAAAGCCGATGAAGATCTCCTGGTCGGCGAACTGGGACGACGACCTGGCCGGTGGCCCCGAGTTGGCGCCATCGGACCCCGTGCTGGTGAAGATCCGGGACCAGGTCGGCGACCGGGTGAAGATGGAGTTCGAGCAGGCGTTCATGTTCTACCTGCCGCGGATCTGTGAGCACTGCCTCAACCCGGCGTGCGTCGCTGCCTGCCCGTCCGGTGCGATCTACAAGCGCAGCGAGGACGGGATCGTGCTGGTCGACCAGGACTCCTGCCGGGGCTGGCGGATGTGTATCACCGGCTGCCCGTACAAGAAGGTCTACTTCAATCACCGGACCGGCAAGGCTGAGAAGTGCACGCTCTGCTACCCGCGGTTGGAGGTAGGTCTGCCGACGGTCTGTTCGGAAACCTGTGTCGGGCGACTCCGGTACCTCGGCGTGTTCCTGTACGACGCCGACCGGGTCGCCGAGGCCGCGGCCACCGAAGACCCGCAGGATCTCTACGAGGCGCAACTCGATCTGTTGTTGGATCCGGACGACCCCGCCGTCGCCGAGCAGGCCGCCCGGGACGGTATCCCGCCGGACTGGCTGGAGGCGGCCCGCAACTCGCCGGTGTACGCGTTGGCCAAGAAGTACAAGGTTGCGCTGCCGCTGCATCCGGAATATCGGACGATGCCGATGGTCTGGTACGTCCCGCCGCTGTCGCCGATCGTCGACGCGCTGCGCGAAACCGGTCATGACGCTGAGGAAGCGGACAACCTGTTCGGGGCGCTGAACTCGTTGCGGATCCCGGTGGAGTACCTCGCGGAACTGTTCACTGCCGGTGATCCCGGTCCAGTGCTGAACTCGCTGGGGACATTGGCGGCGATGCGCTCGTACATGCGTGACGTCAACCTCGGCCGGGAGACCAGGCCCGAGATTCCGGCGGCCGTCGGGATGTCCGAGGAGACGATGTACGAGCTCTACCAATTGCTGGCGATCGCGAAGTACGACGACCGCTACGTGGTTCCGACGGCGCACACCGAAGTCGGCAGCGACCTGGAGGAACTGGCCTGCTCGCTGGATGTCGAAGGCGGCCCGGGGATTTACTCCTCCGGCCCGTTCGGTGAGGCATCGGGACGCCCGGTGCCGGTGGCGGTGGAAAACTTCCACGCACTCAAAGCGCGCCAATCGGCGGAAAGCTATGTGCCTGCCGAAGACGTCGCAGGCAGGGTGAACCTGCTCAACTGGGATGGCACGGTGTCGCTGGGGATGCCCACCGTGCCCGCTCGCGCTGGGGCCGACGGCGGCGGGTCGTCCGGGGGGTCGGGCGGTTCAGCCGGGGGCGGTGGCAGCGATGCGTGAACGCGGCAAGAACCTGACAGCGCCGCCCAGACCCGCACGGGGGTCGGCCGCGGTTGCCGGACTGACTGCTGAGCAGATCGCGCTGGCCAGACTGGCGGCGTCCTGGCTGCTCTGGTACCCGGATGAGACGTTGGTCGCGCGACTGCCGGAGATCGATCGGGCCGTGGCCACGTTGCCCAGCGGACCGCGGGAGCCGTTAGCGCAATTCCTTGCCCATCTGGACGGAACCCCGCTGGTGGACGTCCAACGCCACTACGTCTCGATCTTCGACATGAAGCGCAAGGCGTGCCCCTACCTCAGCTACTGGACCGATGGGGACACCCGCAACCGCGGGGTTGCCATCCTCCGGTTCAAACAGGCCTATCTGGAATCCGGCTTCGACCTTGGTGACGAGGAACTGGCGGACCATCTGGCGGTCGTGTTGGAGTTTGCCGCGGTCGGTGACCCGTTGACGGGGGAAGCCCTGCTGGCCGAGCATGCCGCACCCATCGGGCTGCTGCGAGAGGCGCTCGCCGGCTTGGATTCGGTCTACGTCCACGTGCTCGACGCGGTGCTGGCGACGATGGGAGAGATCACGCCCGAGGTCGCGGCCCGGATGGTCGAGTTGGCTGGTTCCGGACCCCCGGTGGAGCAGGTCGGCCTGGAACCTTTCGGAAGAGGACCCGTCCTCGTTGAGTTGGGAGCTCGCAGATGAGTACCGCCGACATCCTGTTGTGGGTTGTGCTGCCTTACGTCACCTTCACAGTGTTCATCGTAGGGACGTTCTGGCGGTACAAATATGACAAGTTCGGGTGGACGACTCGGTCCAGTCAGCTCTACGAGCGCAAGTTGATCCGGATCGCCAGTCCGTTGTTCCACATCGGAATTCTGGCGGTGCTGGTCGGCCACATCATGGGCTTGATCGTGCCTGAGAGCTGGACTGACGCGGTGGGTCTGAGCGAGTCGACGTACCACTTCATGGCAGTCTCTCTGGGTGCCGTCGCAGGTGCCTGCACCCTGATCGGGATCGTGCTGCTGATCTACCGGCGCCGAAGCGTCGGGCCGGTGTTCGCCGCCACCACCGACAACGACAAGTTCATGTACATCTTCCTGGTCTCGGCGATTTGCCTAGGGGTGCTCGCGACGCTGGTGGGTGCTGGAGTGCTCGGTAGCGGGCACAACTATCGCGCCGATGTCTCGCCGTGGTTCCGTTCGATCTTCTACTTCGATCCGCAGCCTGAGCTGATGGCCGGCGCGCCAACCGCCTTCAAGGTGCACGCGGTGGCCGGTCTGCTGCTGTTCATGATCTGGCCGTTCACCCGCCTTGTGCACGCGTTCAGTGCGCCGCTGGGCTACATCTTCCGGCCCTACGTCGTCTATCGCACCCGTGGCCCACACGATCCGGGTAGCCGGGCGGTCCCACGAAGGGGCTGGGAGAAGATTGGCTGACCCGCTGGCCTCCGACGTCCCCGCCACGGGGGCGCCGTCGCCTGCGGCCGGGCAGTCGCCCGCGGCCAGGCCCGCGCGCGTGGGCGCGAAGGAGGGGCCAACCCCGCGCTCCCGGAGTCGCGGGTGGACGGCCTACATCCCGCCTCAGCACGGCGCCTGGGCATTTCTGATCGTGCCGCTGGTGGTCGGATTCACCCTGGCTCCGATCACCTGGGCGGGACTTGGATTCGCAGTTGCCTGGATTCTCGCCTACCCGGTCGGCTACTTCGGTGGCCGCGGACTACTGGTCAGGATCCGGCGGGGCTCCTTCACCAGGCTCTCCCGTCGCGAGTTTCGGCGGGCGATCCCGTGGGGGGTGGCGCTCGCTGTTGTCGGGGTGCCGCTGCTGGTGGCGTGCCCGTGGCTGGCCGTGGCCGCCGTCGTTGTCGCGGCCGTGTGGTCGGGGTCGCTGCTGATCACGCTGCGACGATCCGAGCGGGATCTGGGCAACGACCTGGTGCTGGTTGTGTTGGCGGTGCTGGCGGTTCCGCTGGTCTGGTTGGTCGGCGGAGGGGCTTCGCCGGCTGGCGGCGGGTGGCCGGATATCGCCGGGGTGCCGGGCCAGCTCTGGCTGGCTACGGCCGCCACTGGAGCGTTCCTGTTCGGCTCAGTGCTGCACGTCAAGTCGCTGCTTCGGGAGGCGGGCAATGTCGGATTTCGGCGGTTGAGCGTCGGCTACCACGTGATTGCGCTGGCGGTATTCGCCGTGGCTTCGCCGTGGTGGTTGATCGGCTTCGGCCCGGCATTGCTCAGGTCACTGGTGTTGCGACCCGGGTTGCGGCCGGCCGTGATTGGGGCGGTCGAAACAGTGGTGGCGGTGCTGTTCGTCGTAGCGGCCGCGCTCGCCGTGTAGGCGGTTCATCCTCAAGCGTGAGCAACGACTAGCCACGCTCCAAGGAACCGAACCCGCCGGTGCCGCTGCGCGGCTGCCGCGCGTGTCGGATGCCTGATGCGTGAGGTCGAACCTTGATTCGCGGATTTCAGCGGGAAGTCACCTCTGACTCCGTTACGTGCCACCGGATTGGGGCCGATCACTTCTTTCCGACCAGCAGCGGGCATACCCGGCCAACCTGGAAAAATTGTGGGCGTTGGCGGCCCTATATGGCCGCCAACGCCCACAACATAGCCGCACAGG